>NZ_JBXPBY010000013.1:0-130638 GCF_056930735.1 Acinetobacter sp. B-6
GAGCCGCAGGCTGATCCTGAAATTGGGCAAAAACTCAGCAATACTATAAAAATACTTATTTTTCAATGAATTGAAGATATAATTGCATCAGAATCACGCTAAATTTTTTTAACAACTTATAACGATTCACTTAATTTAGCTCATCAACATGGACCGCATCAAACAAAATTGAGCAGTTCAGCAAAGCTTTTGATCCGAGCCTTTGGCTGAGCAAGATCTAACTCCTGCTGACTTCCATATCCATATTCAACAGCAATCGTTTCGATACCATTTTTGCGAGCACCGAAAATATCATGCTCTCGGTCTCCGACCATAAGACATTGTTCTGGATTGAGCTGTTCTTTATCTAAAATATAGGCAATCAATTCGGCTTTATTGGTTCGTTCACCATTGAGTTCACTTCCATAAGGATAGTCAAAATAACTCAATAAATCGAAATGATCTAGAATTTGACGCGCATAGACTTCAGGTTTTGCTGTTGCTAAAAACAGTCGATAACCTTTATTTTTCAATGCAGCTAAGGTCTGCGCAACATCCTCAAATACATGATTTTCAAATAGCCCAGTAACAGCAAAACGCTCTCGATACCCCAATAAAGCTTGCTCAGCCAATACATCATTTACATCAATATTCAACAATTTTGCTAAAGATGCTTTTAGCGGTGGACCAATGATCCAATCAATGTTTTCAGATTCAGGAATAGGATGCCCAACTTTTGCAAGACCATATCGTGCAGATGTAGTGATCCCCACCTTTGGGTCAGTGAGTGTTCCATCCAAATCAATTAAAATATTCTTTATCATGGTCCAATCCTTTAAATCTGCGTTTCAAACAATTATCAAATTACTATCGAGTGTTCTCTCAAAGTTGCCTATACTAACGCAAATTTGAGAATTAAGGACATCATCGTGCGCCCTACTGTACTTTGTTTTTCAGGTCTAGACCCTTCAGGTGGAGCTGGCTTACAAGCTGATATTGAAGCAATTGGTCAAAGTGGTGCGCATGCGGCAATTGCTTGTACAGCATTAACCATTCAAAACTCTCAACAAGTCTTTGGTTTTGAAGCGACCTCAAAACAACTCTTACTTGCTCAAGCCAATGCTGTTGTTGGCGACTTACCGATTAAAGCAGTGAAGTCTGGGATGCTGGGGACTACAGATAACATTGCCGCTTTGGCTGATTTTTTAAGAGAACATCCAGACTATCTTTATGTACTGGATCCTGTTTTAGTGGCGAATAGTGGTGGTTCTCTAGGTAATCAAGAGACCTTAGTTAAAGCCTTTGTTGAACTGATTCCGTTAGCAACTGTCATTACCCCAAACACAGTTGAGTTACGTGCCTTAACAGGTGAAGATAATTTAGAACAGGCAACCCAGAAACTATTTGAAATGGGTGCTCAAGCCGTTTTAGTTAAAGGTGGACATGAAGATACACCTGTCTATATTCGCAATGCTTTATATGTAAATGGTGAAATGATCACTGAATCGAAATGTCCGCGTTTAGCGGGTGAATATCATGGCTCAGGTTGTTCACTTGCAAGCTTTATTGCTGGGCGCTTGGCACTGGGTGATCAACTTAAAATTGCGGTACAACACGCTGAAACATGGTTATTTGGTGTATTGAAAAATGCAGAAACACCCATCGAAGATGGGCAAAAAATTCCAAAACGTTTTTAAACCTAATGATCCTAAACAAACTAATGTCCAAAATTTTATCCATTCATTTATAGGTAAGGTTTTGGACAATTGATCAAACATAACAGAGAACAACAATGATTAAAAAAAGCTCAATCATTCTGGCTTGTGTTTTTTTCCTCAGTCCACTCACTTTTGCCTTACCCCAACAACAAACTGTTACAGGCAATTTAAACTACACTGTAAATGGACAAAAAACACAATTTTTATTTAAAAATGGCGATGAAGAGTTAGGGCAGCTCACCATTAAAACTGCATCAAAACGGCAAACATTCCCACTGCAAGAATTGCCTTATCAACGCTCCTACCAGATCTATTTTAATGATTATAATTTTGATGGATATACCGATATTGCAGTGTCTGCTCCAGATATGGGTATGGGGGTTTATGCTGTGTTTGATATTTTTCTTTACCAACCCAAAAGCAAAGATTATCAAGTATTAGATCAAAGTAAGATTGATTTTAGCCATGCCCAATGTTCTATATGGGCAGATCTCAAATTGATTCCTCAGAAAAAACAAATGACCAGTTCATGTCGAGGTGGCGCAAGATGGTGGGTTGATACCTTTGAATTTAAACATGGGCAATGGAAATGGTTAAAATCTAAGGCAGAGGATGAATGATTCAACAATTTTATGATCAGCGCGTCTTAAAAAATCAGCACAATAAATAGCAAGGACCAAAAACTTTACCCACCCCATATAAAAGCGTAAATTAATAACTTGAAATGGTGATCATGCTTTTTCAATGAAATTAATCATTATAACAAAATGAGAAGATAACGATTGTCCAAACGTATTCATCAAATCACCCCATTAAGCCTTCCTATTGCTGGCACAGAAGCAATATCGTTGTTGACGGAGCACTCTTTTCCTCGGCATTCACATGATTACTTTGGTATAGGTATTATTACACGGGGAGCACAACGTTCTTGGAGTTTAATTGGTCAAGTGGAAGCAGCATCTGGTGATGTCATTATCGTAAATCCCGGTGAAATTCATGATGGTATTCCTATTGATGGACCACGTTGTTGGCAAATGATTTATTTTCAACCAGAACTATTGCAACAAGAATTGCTTGCTGAAGGACGCTGTGCAGATGCCATATTGCATCCACTCATACATGATCAGTTATTGAGTCAGCATTTATCTCAACTTTTTAAACATATGTCTCAACCTGACATTGAAAGTGTTGCATTAGAAGAAATGCTTTTGTTTAGTTTAATGCATACAAGTCGTCATCACATACTCTCGAAAAAACATCGACCCACGCAACACTTTTCTGTAAAGCGTGCTAAAGAATATCTTGACGAGATGTCTGGATATACAGTTACTCTGAGTGAGCTCGCTGATTTATGCGATATCAGTCGATTTCAACTACTCAGAAGTTTTTCGCATGAATTTGGCATTACACCACATGCTTACTTAATACAACGACGTGTTTGCCAAGCGAGAAACTACCTATTACAAGGAAAAACTTTAGTTGAAGCTGCTTTATTTGCAGGCTTTGCCGATCAGAGTCATATGACAAGAGCCTTTGCACGTCAATTTGCAATGACGCCAAGTCGCTATCAAAAATATTATTTGTGTTAAAAGTATCCTGCAATTTTATTCAAGACTTTAATTTTATATCTTTAAGATAATCAAGCTTCATTTATATTTGGAGCAGGCTCATGTACATGAGTTTCGAATTTTTAATTACATCACTTATTGTTGTTATTTCACCGGGTACAGGTGCCATTTATACCATAGCCACAGGGATATCACGTGGTACAAAAGCCAGTTTGATTGCTGCAATTGCATGTACATTAGGGATTATTCCCCATATATTCATAGCAATCCTCGGACTGGCGTTCGTGTTTACCATGAGTAGCTCAGTATTTATGATTTTAAAGTTTCTAGGTGTGACTTATTTACTATATATGGCTTGGTCAGCACTCCAAGAGAAAGGCTCCTTTCAATTTGAACAAAATGAGACTAAGCACTCCTCTCTTAAAATTATCAAACACGCAATATTTATTAATTTATTCAATCCAAAACTTCCCTTGTTTTTTTTAGCTTTTTTACCTCAGTTTATTTCTAGCCATACCGCTCAACCTATATTGGACATGCTCGGCTTAAGTCTAATATTTATGCTGCTTACATTAGTTGTTTTTATTTTCTATGGGTGTTTCGCTGCAATGATGCGCCGATATGTGTTAGGAAAACCGAGTGTACTAAAATGGCTTAGGCGCATATTTTCTATGAGTTTTGTTGGTTTAAGTATGAAACTCTTATTTAGTTCAAAATCATGAAAGTTTTACTCTCTTTCTAAGTGTCTAAATCATATATACGATTTGATCAAAGTGAAGAATTGAAAAGCTATTTATAGCATTGCTCAAATTTAATTTCGTTTTGACGGAGATTAAGTCAAAAAATTAATTCAAATTTGAGCTAAATTTTCTCCAACTTTAATAACACATCCTTATTTTCCAAACCTCCGGCAAAACCAACCAATTTACCATTTGCACCCACCACACGATGACATGGTGCGATAATAGAAATTGGATTTTTACCATTCGCAGCGCCGACTGCCCGAACGGCTTTCACGTTGCCAATCTGTTCAGCAATTTGCTTATAACTTCGCGTTTCACCAAATGGAATCGTAAGTAAAGCTTGCCAAACCTTTTGTTGAAACTCTGTTCCAGCAAAATCTAGGGCTAAGTCAAATTGGGTTCGATGTCCTTGAAAATATTCATTCAATTGTTGCTGTGTTTCCAACAAAACGGGATGATTTTTATTTTCAATCAATTGTGCTAAACGGACACGTTTAGGATTTTCATTTTCCCAAAGTACTGCAACCAACGCTTGATCGTGGGCCACTAGTTTCAATTTCCCTACAGGTGAATTCATTTCCATAAATGAAAGCTGCATCAAATGACTCACTGTTGCTGATATCTATTTTCACAGATTAACTTAGCTTGAAGATAATTTCATCAACACTAACCCAGAAATAATCAGTACAGCAGCCAACATCCGCATGGCAGATGCCGGTTCACCTAAAAAGAAGATACCGACAGCAAATGAACCCACAGCGCCAATTCCTGTCCAAACCGTATAGGCAGTACCAAGTGGTAAGCTTTTCATTGCATAAGATAATAAGGCAAAACTTGCGGTCATAAAAATAAGGGTTAAAACACTAGGAATCAGTTTACTAAAACCATCTGAGACCTTCATGAAATATGCCCAAACCACCTCAAATAACCCTGCAACCGCCAATAAAACCCATGCCATTCGATATTCACCATTTTCTATATGTTATTTCTCAATATGATCACACAAAAAAGTGCCATCCCCAATCAGGATGGCACTTCGATATTCCAATTAACTGGATGAAAGCTTCATCAGCACTAGACCGGAAATAATCAGTACAGCTGCCAGCATACGCATTGCTGTTGCAGGTTCACCAAGGATAAAAATCCCCACTAAGAATGAACCAATTGCACCAATTCCTGTCCAAATGGTATAAGCCGTTCCTAATGGCAAGGTACGCATTGCATATGCCAATAGACCAAAACTTAAAATCATAAAGAATAAAGTGATAATGCTCGGTGTGAGCTTAGTAAATCCTTCAGACATTTTCATGGTATATGCCCAAACGATTTCAAAGATACCTGCAAAGACGAGAACAATCCAAGCCATGACCAGCTCCAAAATTAAATTAGAATCAGGTCGTCCTGACGATTTTTCTCAGATTGAGGGAGGTCGTTCCTCCTAAAGAATCATAATTATATCAACTCATCTGACTAAATTTATTAAAATTTACAAAATTTGACCTTATTTACATTTGAATGGTACTTTTTCATCAGGCTTGCTTTATGATCATTCACAGTCATTATAAAAGCGGAGTAAATACGCCATGAAACATGATTATTGGGGTGAAATTCATCCAAGTTGGGCAGGATTTAGTTCAGAAACTTTTTTTTCACATACATTTTTTAATCAACATGCAGATCGAGAGATTTTTTTGGGAGAAGAGTTCGATGAAGAAGGTAATGAAATAGAACAAGAACCTGATCAAGAACAACTTAATGCATTCGCCAAAACATATCAAAAATTTCTACAAAATTTTGAACAACACCTCAAAACAATACAGCAACATGCTTTCGAACGTTACCAAAAACTTTATGCACACCACTATGAAAATCCTGAAAAGTCAGGAGAAGCAGCTTTAAATATTCACAATGTTGAGTCACATAATCCTTATATTCAGACCATGTTAAATTTACGACTAAGTTCTCCAGACACATTAAGGCTATCCATTCATTATGATTTGGATACTGAGCACGGAATGGAGTTTAAGTTTGTCAATGATCAGCTTGAAATCGTGGCAGGTATCGCTGAAACATAAAAGGTCACCTCCTCAGAAGTGACCTTTTATTTATTTTTGAAAATCAAAAATTAGAATCTTAAACGCAACCCTGCACCATATAACCAACCGTTTTCTGAATCAGTTGCTGTTTGCCATTGAGTTTCTTTATTACCCTTAGAGTAAGTATAGGCAACACTGACATAAGGCATGACTTTTTTAGTGATTTCATAACGTGTTTCTAAACCCGTCGTCATACTGTTTAGACCTGACTTTTTTGCATATCGAGAGTCATCACTAAAGACCACATTGAGATCTAAATATGGCTGCAAAATCAGTTTTTGAGTTAACAGTAAATCACGTGAGGTTTCTAAACTAAACGCCACTCTGCTGTCTTGACCCAAATAAAGATAAGCATCTGTTTCAAAGAAATACTGCG
This sequence comes from Acinetobacter sp. B-6, assembly GCF_056930735.1. Taxonomy (NCBI): domain Bacteria; kingdom Pseudomonadati; phylum Pseudomonadota; class Gammaproteobacteria; order Moraxellales; family Moraxellaceae; genus Acinetobacter; species Acinetobacter sp. B-6. The sequence goes on from NZ_JBXPBY010000013.1 coordinate 6,481, forward strand.
CCAAACCATGTAAACCGAGTGCAGCATCTACACGTTCTTGATCAGTTTCTCGTTCAGGATTATCACTATAACGCACACCCGCTTGAACATCCCAGAATGCTGCAATATTACGGCTATACAAAGCACTCAGATCATATTCAACTTTGCTTGATTCGGCTTTACTGGAACTTCCTTTAATAAACAGTTTATTTTCGTCTGTTCCAACTCTGAGTTCGAATGAAGAATCCAGAGTACCTTTTCCATCCTCATCCACCATCCAAGCATTGTCGATCGTGACCCGTTGATATACTTGTCCACCATGCTCCTTTCGATGGTCATGTGTATCATGGGATGAACCCGTATTTGCTGGGTTATTACTCTGCTCAGCATCCATTTGATGTTGAGAATGATCAACCGTTTGGTTTGGATTTTCCATTGAGTTCATTTTGGAATGATCCATGGATGAATTGCTCATCGTCATGGTTGATTCAGTGACTGCATTCGTTACACCTTGCAGCTGATGACCTTCATGGGCGATTGCTAAACCACTGACTGACAACAATGAAATATTTAAAACTGATTTTGAAAAAAGATTAATGATTCGCATGTTCGCCTCCTTTCATTTCAGTTTTTTGATTTGCTTTTGTTGCTTGAATAGGTTGTGTTGACACTTTGCCATCACTGACATTTGCAACAATCAACTTATTCATCATGCCTGACGTCATGTGATACAACAGATGACAATGGATTGCCCATTCACCTAATTCATCAGCAGTAAGCAATGCCGTCACTGTTTTACCTGGCGGTACAACAACAGTGTGTTTATTTGGCATATCTACTGGAGGTTGACCATTTTCCAGCTGCATAAACATGCCATGCAAATGCATTGGATGCGCCATCATGCTGTCATTAATAAATTTAATACGAATGCGCTCACCGTATTTCACTTTAAGCGGTTCAGCCTCGCTAAATTTTTTACCGTTAATGGTCCAGACATAACGCTCCATAGTTCCACCTAAACGCACCACCAGTTCGCTGGTCGCCTCGCGCGTATCTGGTTGTGGTGTTAGTGACTTTAAATCACTGTATTGAAGCGCTTTATCTCCTTGAGGTGTTGAGGCATTTGCCCAACCATAAACCACTTGGTCATTCTTAGACTTTGAGGCTTGGTCATGCTGAGAATGATCCATGCCTTGCATACTGTCAGCATTCATCTTCGAATGGTCCATGCTCTGCATACTGTCAGCACTCATCTTCGAATGGTCCATGCCCTGCATACTGTCAGCACTCATTTTCGAATGATCCATGCCCTGCATACCGTCAGCACTCATCTTTGAATGATCCATGCCCTGCATACTGTCGGCACTCATCTTTGAATGATCCATGCCTTGCATACTGTCAGCACTCATCTTCGAATGGTCCATGCCCTGCACACTCCCTCCTCCCATACTGGAGTGGTCCATTCCCATATCTTCCATGGTCAACAGTGAACGTGGGCGAGCATTAGGCATATGAATACCTGAGGCTTGAGCTGTTAATTCATTATGCAGTGTTCCAATCGCAAATCCTGAACGGTCAATCGACTCAGCCTCAATTTGATAATGATTGCCTTTAGGTTCAACGATCACATCATAAGTTTCAGCCGTTCCTATACGGAACTCATCAACAGCAACAGGTTTCACTGGTTGTCCGTCAGCACTGACAACCGTCATTTTTAAATGAGGAATTCTGACATCAAAAAATGACATTGCTGATGCATTCACAAAGCGTAAACGCACTTTTTCATTTGGTTTAAACATACCCGTCCAATTCTGTTCAGGAGTTTTGCCATTGACCAAAAAGGTATAACCCGTCACATCAGACATATCTGTTTTTAACATACGCATCTGATTCCACATTTTCCGATCAGACCACGTGGTCTTTAAACCATCACGCTGTATTTGTTTCCAAACATCAAAAACCGTTTCTCGTCGATTTTGGTAGTATTCCGCTGATACTTTTAAATTGTTTTGAATTTGATCACTGGTCTGCTTATGAAAGTCCGATAACATGACCACGTAATCACGTTCTGTTTGTTCATGTGCTGCCAGAGGTTTTCTATCTTTTGGATAAATGACTAAAGAACCGTATAAACCATCTTGTTCCTGTCCTTTTGAATGTGCGTGATACCAGTAGGTTCCACTTTGACGAACCTTGAACTTATATACATATTCTTCGTTGGGTTTAATGCCATTAAAACCATTAAAACCTGGAACTCCATCCATAATTCCAGGAAGTAACAGACCATGCCAATGAACGGAGGAATCCTGATTTTTTAATTTATTGGTGACACGAATAACAGCATCATCACCTTCTTCAAACTCTAAAAGTGGTGCTGGAAACTGACCATTCACAGTAATACGTTTTAAGGGCTTGCCAATAACATTGACCATTCCTTCATCAATCGTCAATCGATACTCTCTCACTGCCGCCATTCCCCATGTTGAGGAAAACAAACACAATGAGACAAGTAGGCTTTTCGCCAAACGTTTTTGAACTAAATAAATAGACATAACTTAACCTAAATTTTAAAAATAAACTTTACGAATAAAAAGTTTCTAAAATCAGGCTAAGCTTTGGGTGGACGTAAGATTTCTTGCCAAAAACCAGCAAGATGTTGTGCTCTGTAGGTTGCTGGATAAGAAGCACTATTTTGAAAATGATCAGGTATGATCAATTTAGGAATATCACTATTCAACCAAATCACGGTAGATTGACAGGATAACAAGCTACAATCTTGGCACTTAAACGCTTGTGTTGGCTCAGATTGACTCACTTGCTGATGACAATCATTTTGATCCGTTATCGCTTGATCATCATTTGTATGCTGATTATGTCCATTTTTATTCTTATTTATATCTGTACAAAGATTTTTAAGCTGTTGTACAGACCCATATTCCTTTTTTGTTTGATGCCCATCGATGTGATGAGATGATGACATCATTTGTTGATGCTGCATACTCATCTGCATGACTTTTGCAGATGCAATAGACACACCACTCCACCCTATGGCAAAAACCATAAGACAAACAAACCACAGCTGTTTGCGGAGTTGTATAAACAAAACTTGAACCTTGTTAAGCCCATGATGAGCCTAAAGCATAGCCAATAATCTCGATTTTGGCAAATATCGCACATTTCAATGCATAAGTACTGATTGGATAAATCTTCAGCACGTTATTTTTTATACAATGCTGAATCATTGAGCAGGTCAATAAACAACACATTTCATAAAAAAAGAGCGCATATGAACTCTTTTTAAACGATTCTTGATGAACGACTAAACAATTGACAACTAATTGTTTAATCTATACCCAGCTTATCCATATGCTTATCAACATAGTTATCCATATAGTTAATCACAATGTTATCCACAGGGTGTTTTCAATTTTTGTGGAAAACTTTTAAACTGAAACTTGACCTACTTTGGCTAATTCAGCTCGCATTTCATTAATTACCGCTTGATAGTCGGGTTTTCCAAAAATCGCTGAACCTGCCACAAACATATCTGCACCCGCTTCCGCAATTTCACGAATATTGGCAGGTCCAACGCCCCCATCAATTTCTAAACGAATATCACGACCTGAAGCATCGATAATTTTACGTGCCTCACGGAGTTTTTCTAAAGTCTTTGGAATAAATTTTTGACCGCCAAAACCAGGGTTAACACTCATCAATAAGACTTGATCTACTTTATCCAACACATAATCTAAATAATGTAATGGTGTTGCTGGATTAAATACTAGACCCGCTTTTGCGCCACCATCTTTAATCAGTTGCAAAGAACGATCAATATGGTGTGTTGCCTCAGGGTGGAAGGTAATAATATCCGCACCTGCCTCAAGAAAATCACCAATCATACGATCTACAGGAGAAACCATGAGATGCACGTCAATCGGTGCTTTGATGCCATATTTCTTTAATGCCTTACACACCCCAGCACCAAAAGTTAAGTTTGGAACATAATGGTTATCCATCACATCAAAATGGACAACATCTGCGCCTGCAGCCAATACATTTTCAACTTCTTCACCTAAACGGGCAAAATCAGCAGACAAAATTGATGGGGCAATTAGAAATGGCTTGGACATGAAACAACCTAGCAGATATAAAAATTTTTCCTATTATAACAAACTTACCTTACAAGGTTGATTTAAAAGTAGACAGCTTTAATCTTCATCAGTATTTATAAAATAATTCTAATGCAGACCATCGATGAATCCTGTGTAAATTGTTTCCAACTACAATAAATGATACTGCAAACTTAAAATATTTTCTTTTAAGCGTTTTGGATAACCAAAAAAATCAAGGGCTTTAACAAGCCCTTGATCAAATCAGTTGTTATCTAAAGATAGAAGATCATTTGGACTGCTGATGCTTCTCTTGCTGTTTTTTCTCAAAATCGCGAACCATTTGAATGCGTTCTTCAGTTGCAGGATGCGAAGATAATGCATCCAGAATTGCTAAAGACTGATTTTTATCCGACTCTTTTTGCGATGAAGGCGAACTAGCGGATGCCTTTTTATCAGCATTGGCAGTTTGACTCGCATTGTCAGCTTTTTCTGAATCTTCTGTTTCATCACTTAAACGTTGTAAGAAATTGGCAAAATGTGAGACTTCAATGCCCTTTCGATCCATCAACTGTAAAGCATATAGATCAGCTTCGGATTCAAATTTACGTGAATAATTTGCACCAATCATTGCAGCAGGTAATGAAGTAAATAAGTCAGAACTATCTCCCGTCATGGCAATATACAAAACGCTAAGCCCTAAACTGGTTAAGCCTTGTTGTAGGCTATGGCGCTGAATTAAGTGACCTTGCTCGTGCGCCAAGACGCCTAAAATTTCTTGATCACTATGTGCCATTTCGATCAATTCATCCGTGATAATGATGGTATTGTTGGGCAATGCCACCGCATTGGCACCCAAGCGCCCTCCTTCACGAAAAACCAATTTGGCAGGTTTGCCTTCAGCCACTGTATTTAAATATTGTTTGGAAATTAAATCCTTTTGACCTTGAGCCAATTGGCTGGGCGCTGTCCAATTATTTAAAACATAGGTTTCGGCTTCATCCCCTAATTTTTTCAAACTATTTTCAGGCAATTGAAAAGCCACATAATGTGAAGCAGCTGGAACGCCCCATTTGACTAAGGCAAACACAAAAGCAACCACAAAAATCACGCTAAAAATGATCAGGCTTGGTGAACGTTCAAGTTTCCAGATTGAATGCTGAACTTTTTTTGTTCCATAATTAAACCATTCAGGTAATGCTCCATGAAACTCGATGCGCGCATCGTCTTTTAATTCAATCACAGGATGTAATTGCCCAAGCGCACCAATCAATGCCATATCTGAATATTGATAGCGACGATGCTGCTCTAAACGATCACCATAGCGAATCAGAACTTCAGACTCAGATTGAGCTGAAATCTGTGCATGGTGCGGTTTAGACACCACACCATCATAGAAAATAATATGTACTGGTTGTGACATAGATTATTCAACTCATATCATTATAAAGAAATATCAATGTCAAAAATGTCACTGATTTCTTCGGCTAAAGCGCTTTGTTCTTGCTGTGCCAAATTCATCATTTGATCTGGATCATCATGCAAAATTAAGCTCATCGACTCAACCTGATATTTGTGAATACGAATCGCAGCCCAAGCAGACATCAATCCTATGCTTAAAATTTTGACAATCCAGTTTGAGGCAATAATCCATGCGTAACGCCACTGACTGCAATCTGTTTTAAATTGGCTGTTGCCGACCGTGGTATTGTTCCATGTGGTAATAAAAAGACGTGCAGCGATTAATGGATAAATAAATAATCCAACCACTGCATACATGATAAATATCCCAGTAATAAAAAAGCTTGGTGAGAAACCTGCAACAGTGCCAATGATGCCGAAATAAACCACAGAAAATGCAATAATTACACCAATCGACATAAAAATAGGCACATAGACAGCCGCCATATAAGCAGACCAATCTGCATTTAATTTAAAGTTTAACTGCCCTGCATATAAATGATTGAGATAATATTTTTTATATAGCCATATCGCTACAGGCGAAAAGATACCCAAAGTAAAAATATACACCAATATGCTCAAGAAAAAGACTTTATAAGACTCTTTAGTGGTTCCAGCAAAATAAAATCGGCTGTTTCCGAATTTACTGTTTCGCGCAGTAAAACGCATAGTTGCACGAATCAACCAAGGGACTGCAGCATATAACACAACCAACCCAACCACAGTTGCTATCATTGAATAGTGGGATGAAATGGAAAATGCTGCGTAGATCCCCAATGCGATCAAACGCCCAATTAAAATTTTAGTTGGAATACCCGTAAAGTCAAAACGGCGCTGGAAAAACTCCGTGTTTCCATAAAAATAACGTAAACGACGAACCTTTGCCCAAGGTGCATACAAACTTAAAGTCACAATGGTCAATAAGATATTGACAATCCATATTCCAAAATACTCCATTGCATCACCATGAAACTTAAAGCGGTGAACTTTAGGGTATTGTTGGTCTGTATATTGCGGAATACTGGGTGGTGTGAGCTGTTGATCCACATTCAAATGATCAGGAAATAGAGGTGGAATTTGATCTTGCATATTATTCTCTTTATTCAAATTATGATGGTGAACTCAAGTTTTTCATAATAAAAAATATCAGTGCCAGTGTATATTTTTTCTAAACTGAAAGAAATAGAGTAAAAGTAAACAACAATTTACTTTTACTCGGCATCAATTTTTTTAATATTTTGAGATAAATCGCATTCTATTTTTGCAATTGTAATGCATGGAATTGCAAATGATCATCCATAAAACTTTGGATAAAATAATATCCATGATCATAGCCTTCGTGAAATCTCAGGCTGATCTTTTGCCCAACAGCATTACACGCTTGCTGGAATTTTTCAGGATTCAATTGACTGTAAAATTGATCTTTTAAGCCTTGGTCTATCAAAACCTCATCAAACAGTGAACCCTTGTTAATCAACAACTGCGTGGCATCATGTTGGCGCCATACTGATTGGTCATCCCCTAAATAATGGGAAAAAGCTTTTTCGCCCCAAGGACATTCACTTGGTGCGCAAATTGGCGCAAAGGCAGACACAGATTTAAAATAATGTGGATATTTCCATGCCAATGTTAAAGCGCCATGTCCTCCCATACTGTGCCCAAAAATACCGATCGCATTTGATTGGATTGGGAATGTTTCAAGCGCCCAAGAATAAAGTTCATCGACGATATAACTTTCCATTTGAAAATGTTCAGACCACGGTGCCTGAGTTGCATTGATATAGAATCCAGCACCTTGTCCCAAATCCCATGAATCGCCTTGAGCAACGTCTTGACCACGTGGCGAAGTATCTGGCGCAATCAATATTAAACCGAGTTGTGACGCCAAGCGCTGGGCATGCGCCTTAATAATGAATGTTTCCTCAGTACAGGTCAGACCAGCCAGATAAAACAATGCTGCACACTTTTGCCCTTTTAAAGCTTGAGGTGGCATATAAACAGCAACTTTGCTTGCACCTTTTAAATAATTCGACTGAATCTGATAAATTCGTTGTTCACCATCGAAACAAATCGTGTTACTTAAAAGTTCCATTGCCATCTCTCTCTAAATTTGGATTTACAAATTGTTTAAGGTTTATATCACTTACCTGATGCCTAAATGACAATAACCATCAAGGTTTAGCTGGATCTAACTTTTCATTCTGACTTTGTGCGGAAGCAATCACACCTTGTTGTGGAAATAAATGCTGCTCTAATTGAGGCAACATCAACTCCATATTTTTTCCAATCACCCACTGCGGCTCAGATGGATCAAATCCTTGCGCATTTTCCCATTTCGCAACTGTTTCAGATGCTTCTTTAAATGCCGCTTTTAATGAGCCTTGTTCACGCATTGCTTGATCAAAGAACGCTCGACCGAAATAAGTATAATCTGCTTCATTTGAACAACCAAATGATGCACGATCAGCTGCTGAAGCAGTAATAATTAAGGTATCTGGTGATTGCAGTGCTGAAACAAAACTACCTGAATAGCAGGCTGATATAACAATCACTTTCCAACGAATACCCGATTTATCTAAACTTTCTCTGAGCCATTTTGGATCAACATCGCTTAAATCAATCGGTTCATTTTCCAATTCAAAACGATTCGGTAAACCGTGTGAGGTCATATACAGAAACAACACATCACTTTCACGATTCATTTGCTGCCCGATACGGCGTAAGGCGAGATCTATACTGGTTTTTGAAGCGATTGGGGTCTCGTTAATACTTGCAGGATTATTCACCAACTCGATAGAGCGCCCGAATGTTCCAAAACGCGTATCAAACTGCTCTTTAATTCGATCAATCTCAAATTTAAATACATCCTGATAACTTGCCCCTGCCACACCTAAAAAGTACCAGTGTGTTTTGGCAAACTCACCAAACTGAATTTGTTCTAATGCTTTATTGAGTAAACGACTTTGGGCATAGAACGCATTTTCACTGATACTCGGTGGAACCTCTTCTACTTTCCAAATCGGCTGCTCTTTAATAGATACTTGCCAAGTAAACAGCGTCGCAACCGTAGCAAACATGATCAGCGCACGTTCCCACCACGGCCATTTTAACTCTCTCGAAAACACCCAAACCACTGCAAGGCTCTGCCAAATAAATAAAGCAAAGAACAACAGCGGAATCACATCATAAGTGAAATACGGTAACAGATCATGATTGCCCAGATACTGTAAAAGACACTGAAACAACATGATATGCGTATCAAGCACCAACCATAATAATGCAGGCACCAACATTAAACGTGGATTATTGGTCCGTTGAGAAAGGAATATCCCAACAATCAAAGCAATAAATGGCCATAAAGCATAACTGACTAAGCCTTGACGATTAAATACCCCACCATCACCTGCGACCAACCAACTAAATAAAGTATTGGCACACGCACCCAACAGCCCCCAAAAAATAAGCTGTAAAATTGACGGACGAACAATTTGTAAAGACTTTCGCGAACCCAAGAATAACCAAATCCCTGCACGTTGGTTACTTTTCAAATCATGCCAAAAGTTAATTGAGGGTTTAAGGTCTATCATATAGATTCTGTTAAGGCAGTCGCTTCAATCAGCCTATCTAGTTTAGGCTTGGCTAAAAAATTATCAATGTTTGATTTAACTATATATCAATAATTCGACTATTATTGAAACAGTTACCAAACTACTCAATAAGATTGCTGTTAAAATAAGCATCAAAACGACAAGCATCCCCTTGCCACTGATGATTGGTTGGTTGATCATTTAAAAATACAGCCAATCGAGGACGTTTTACCACAACCCGTTTGGCAATGTATTGAGCTAAGACTAAAAGATGATCTCCTAAATCCATTTCACCATCTTCTGGAAGCAGCATGTGCAATAACTGCATTTGTTTTTTGACTTGCGCCTGCTTTTTGACTGCCTGCTGATGTTGATCACGTTGCGGAAACATGGGATCTAAATAAACCACATCGACTGTTTGTTTATCTTGAATCAATTGCTCTAAATAGACGGTGGAATCCGAAAAAATTAAATCAATTCGCGCAACGACTTGTCCTAGAAATGGATCATTTTCAGCGTGTGCTTTTGCATCTTCAAGCAAAGTAAATAAAATTGGATGGCGTTCTACCAAGCGAATATTGGCACCCAGATAAGCCATCAACAAGCTGTCATGACCTAAACCTGCTGTGGCATCAACCAATTTTGGTTTTTCTGAAAGATGACAAGCTCGAGCAATCATTTCTGATTTTAAACTGGCACGTTTTAGACGTGGTATTTCAGCTTTCCAATCAGGCTGCATTCTCATGCCATTGGCACATAGACTCAAACCTTGCTCATCAACACACAGTGCGAGTTCAGGGTTTAACCTTAAAAAACGCGCGTTGAGTTTTTCAATCACCTCTATATTAACCACGACTCCACGTAGAGAAAGCACAGTTTGATAAGACTGTGCTTTCTCTAAAAAAGTGGATTCTGTAAATAAGCGAATCTCGCTTACCATAATTTCCAACCTGTTAAAGCAAATAATAAAATGATTAAACCTGATGCAATGCGATACCAAGCAAAGACCATAAAATCACGTTTGGAAACATAAGCCACCAAAACACGAATCAAAATTAATGCAGAAACAAACGAAACAATCAAACCTACAAAAAATACGGTCCAATCTTGAGTAGTTTCATAAATATGATAGTTTTTAAAAAGATCTAATAACCCTGCACCGACAATAACAGGAATACCTAAGAAAAAAGAAAATTCAGTTGCCGCCTTACGCGATACACCCAACATCATACCGCCAATAATTGTTGCGCCTGAACGTGAAGTACCTGGAATAAGCGCTAAAACTTGAATCAAACCAATATAGATTGCTTCTTTAATCGTAATATTGTCGACTTCAACTGCATTAACTCTAGGTGGATTTTTCTCTACCCACCAAATAATTAAACCACCAACAATTAAGCCAATCGCTACTGAAATATCATTAAACAAAAGTTCTTTTACGATATCACCACAAGTCAAACCCACAATCATGATCGGAATTGAAGCAGCAATTATGCTCACGCCTAAATGTCGACCTTTAGGTTCACCAGAAAACAGACCGATAGCAGCTCCCCAAAGCTTGCCCCAATATTCATAAATGACGGCAGCAATTGCCCCCATTTGAATCGCAACAACAAATAAGTCGCTCTTTTCTTTGGTCCAGAAATTCATTAATTCAGATGCAAGAATTAAATGCCCTGTACTTGAAATAGGTAAGAATTCGGTAATACCTTCAACGATACCCATAATGGCTGCTTTGAGTAGCAGTAAAAGATCCATGTTAAATCCTAAAAAATTAAATCCTAAAAATTAAAGCGAAAAACGATTATGGCTTGCCTTGTTCTGGTATTTTTTTCCATGCATTATCACGTAAATATACAGGTAATGCCTGTTCAGCACTGAGCCATTGCTGTTTCAATGCATGTTGTCTTGCAATCGTCGCAATATCGTTGGCATTTGCAGTAAGCTGCTGAAATTTAGTCGCTTCAGCATCGACCAATGTTGCACCAGAACCAATTAAAGTATATTTTTGGTACGCTGCAGCCTGCTGATAGTCTAATAATTTTTCTTCATCTACAAGTTGCATAATGTTATTTTGATCGAGCTTAAAACTCGCCATATAAACTTCATTCATACGTGCATCTAAAACGGCTGTAACTTCTACCAATTGAGCATGTTGATATGCTGCCTGAGCCAATGCTTGTAATGTAGACACAGGAATGACAGGAATATCATGTGCCCATGCCAATGCTTGGGTCACTGCGGCATTGATACGTACACCGCTAAAAGAACCAGGTCCACGGCTAAACGCAATCGCAGTCAGCGCTTGATTACTGATTTGGTTTTGCTGAAAGCCTTGCTCAATCATTGGCAAAATCGTTTGAGTCTGTGCCTTTGCTCGCGTATCAAGTTGAAAATAGAGTGTTTGAGTTTCATCAACAATCGAAACGGAACACTGCTCATTGGCAGTTTCCAATGCCAGCAATTTCATGCACAACCTTACCGTATTAAAAATGCTGCCTATGATACTCCACTCATTTCATTAGCGCGAGAACTAAGCGCTAAAGCCTGTCAGATAAAATCCATCAGATCAAATTCATCTACAAAAAATCAAGGCAATAGACTTTTTTCCTGAGCAAAAATGATGGTAACGCTCTCGATGGCAGTGTTCCGTTGAATATCTTTAACTCATGGATACGACTTAAGCAAACTGATTAAATTTTCTTAAAATATAAGGCGATGAAAGCAATTTATTTATGTTATGTAATTTTTCTTAATGGGATAAGTATTGAGGCGAGAGTACAGCATGTACCCCTCGCCCGAAAAAAATAAAGCCTTATTCAAAGACATTATTCATTTTTAAATGACGCTATTCACTTTGAAACAACCATGCTAATCAAACTTAAACTCTTCTAAATTGATAAAATCTTTATAGTGTGAGGCATAATGCATTGCACTCATTTTTAATAAATTAGCTGCATTTTCATCTAAAGTTCGAATGACTTTTCCTGGAGAACCCACCACCAAAGAATTATCCGGAATGACTTTACCTTCAGGAATCAAGCTATTGGCACCGATAATACAGTTTTTACCAATCACAGCATGATTTAAAACCACTGCATTGATACCAATCAAACTATTCTCACCGATGGTACAACCATGCAGCATTGCTTGATGTCCAATAGTCACATAATCGCCAACGTGTAATTCAATACCTGCATCAGTGTGTAACACTGCGTTCTCTTGAACATTACTAAAATTCCCTACATGAATTTTCGCATTATCCGCACGAATAACGGCACCAAACCAAACACTGACTTGTTGTCCCAACTCAACTTGACCAATTACAGTTGCATTATCAGCAACCCAACCATCAAAAGGCTCATGTAACGCTTTAGGTGCCAGTCCTTTAAATTTATACATCATCGCGTGATATTCCTTTCAATTTTTCCCTGTAACAATACTTTCAGATATAAAACTTATTTTCGATTAAAGATTTGAGATTTAAATGATGGAGAATTCAATAAAAATGGCCAGTTTTTCTGATAATCCAATCCATATTTAAATAATGAAATTAGAATTCTAGCCGTTAAACCCCAAATAATTTCATTTTCGATTCGCAGGCTAGGAAAATATACGGATTGATGTGCCAATCGCACTTCATAAGGAATCGGTTGTGATTCCATCATTTTTTTAATCGGTGCATAAAAAATACGATCTATTTCAGTCGGTTGTGGAATCAATTGAATATCAGGTGGAATTAACCCCACCACAGGTTTCACCGTAATTCCGCTTTTTGCTCGCTCCATGGGTAAATCACCAATCAGCTTGACATCAAAAGGATTTAACGCAGTTTCTTCCCAAGCTTCACGTAAAGCCACAACAATATTACTGGTATCATTCGGGTCACGCTTACCACCCGGAAATGAAACTTCACCGGCATGGTTTGATAGATATGCAGAACGTCTGGTCAACAAAATTTTAGGATCAGCTTCCTGAGTAATTGCAATCAGAACCGCAGCATTGGCAGGAAATGTTCTTCTGCCAAAACGTAATCTGTTTTGCAATATTTGTGTTAACTCATGATCCTGCATGTATCTCACTCAATATTTTTGTTCTCTTTCTATCATATATGAAATTTTATGGATAAGGCTATAAATGATGCGAAAGTAGAATTTTTCAGTTATGCTGAGTTATCTCACATTTTCAATGAAGCTTATGAGTTTTTGCAGTGCTTGTGGTCATTCGACAATCGAAAAAATTCCTTTAGGTGATCAAAAAATCCGTAAAGTTTGTACACACTGTGGCACTATTCATTATGTCAACCCTAAAGTTATTTGCGGCGCACTTGCCCTTTGGGAAGATAAAGTTTTACTTTGTCGCCGTGCAATAGAACCTCGCTATGGGCTTTGGACATTACCTGCTGGGTATATGGAACTGTTTGAAACCATGGAGCAAGGTGCAGCACGTGAAACACGTGAAGAATCAGAAGCAGAAGTAGAAATCGAACAATTGTACTGTATGTATAATATTCCACGCATTGGGCAGATTTATGTGTTGTTTAAAACACAAATTAAAGATGGTTTTTTTGGTGCTGGAGAAGAAACACTCGAAAGCCGATTATTTGAAGAACATGAAATCCCTTGGAATGATTTAGCATTTCCAAGCGTTGAACGTACATTACGTCATTATTTTGAAGATCGGAAAAATAATATCTTCCCAATACACTTAGAAACATTAGGAACACGTCTCGACCAAACAGGTTGATTAAAAATTAATTTATTGATAGTCAATTATATAGAGAGCTAAAAAAAATCCCCCAATCTCAATTGGGGGATTTTTTTAGCGCAATGAGATTATTTTGTTTTCACTGTATAACACTGTGGCAAACTTACCGATAGGGTCCCTTGCTGACGCTTCGCTAACTCTTTTTGTTCTGTAGTAAGCTTATCTTTATTAGTATCTGTATTGTTATAGATTGCCTGATAAACCGCTTGTAAATTGACCCAAGTTGCCTGAATTGTTTTGTCTCCATCCCAACTGGTTATATTCACCCCACTAGATGTATTTTGTTCATTAATTAATCGTTGAAGGTTTAAACGAATACCGCCCGAAGAGACTGAAGCTTTATTTAAGTCATCATTGGTAGTCCCACTCGTAGGGGTAACGACCAATTTTTCATTTAATCCCACTAAAGCACCATCAAGACTTCCAAAAATAGGATTGGCTAAAATCATACGCAGTGTAATTGATTTTTCAATATCCCCATTAATATAAGCAGTCCCTGTTGTACCCAGTCGATATTGTTGAACACCTGTTTCTTTATCAATGTAAGTGCTTGGATCGACATCCGCACAGGTATTTGAATTTAAAGTACCATTTCGACCAAGATTAGTACGGATATCCCCATTTTCATCAATCACAATACCTAGGGTTTGAGTATTTGGATTAACTTCAGGATTCGTAAACGTAAATGTAATATTGGCATACAGTGGGAAGTAATATTTTTCTCCTGTTTTTACTGTATTTTTCGTCATGAAAACTCTTCGATCTAGATAGTTCGCAGGATTGGTTTTATAAATATCAATACCACCTGAAAGCTGATCCCCATTGAATGTCTGACGCCACTTACCATAAACTGTCGTATCTGTCGGAGCAGTGGTCGCACCAGTCGCACGTTTATACATATATTCCGTACCAGCTACATTGGTATTGTTCAGTAATGTACCTTGATAAATGCTCAGTTGATCTGTTGTTGTTTGATCTTTTTTGAATATCAATGGATTGCTGATTTTTCGAGTGAATGGACTGATCCAACCTTGCTGTGGATTGACATCTAATTTTTGTGGAACCACTTGATTGAGTAACAGGAACTTTAACAATGAATCAGCAATGGTGCTACCTTCGACTTTTTGCGGAACACCTATCCATTGCATCGCATAACCTGTCGTATAGCCTTGGCGGTCCGTCACGAGATACATATTGGCTATCGATTCGTTCTTCGTATTTAAGTCACTCTTCCCTGTAAAGCCTTGGATATCAACATTTGCTCCACTAAAAATCAGGAAGTTTGTAGAGTAAATATTAACTAGCGACTGTTGAATCAAACGCTGTGCTGTTAATTGTGCCGAATCGTTATCGACCGTTTCAAGATTAAGCCATGGTTTTAATTTTTCTATATAGCTACCATCAAGAAAATCAGCAACACCAATATCTGCTGGTAAATCTTTCAGGTTATTTTTTAAATTATCAGATAACTCGATTGGCTGAATATCTCCAACTTGGTTGTTATTTTGCTCTACACCAATCGCTTGGAAAACACGAACCAAGCCAACCATGACTTTAAAAGTATCATCATTCATATCCATACTGGCAGGTGTTTTGCCTGTCATGGCACTTGCGATATCAATCAAACCAATCGCAGCAGGTTGTCCCCTCACCTTTAATGGACGAATTTTATTTAAATCTACATCCCCCAAAACAATTTTACGTTCTGATTGAGAACCCTGAATATAAAATTTTGCCTTATCACCAATTAAACAACCGCCAGAAGCCAAACCACCTTCTAATTTGGTGTTGAAATGATTTCGAGTATCTGTACTACAATCAAAATTTAATCCAGTCACTGGATAATCGACATAAAAACCTAAACATTTTTCATAAGATGCATCACAGCCATTGGTATAAGTGACGATACCTTTGTAAGGATCTTCATTGACTGTTGAACTTTCACCACCACAACCAGTAAGTGCTAAACCTAAACTCGTTAAAACGAAAGGGGCTAATACTCTTTTTTTCATAATCTCGTCCTTACTGAATAACACTCAGCTTAATTTGTCCATGATTTGTTAACTGTTTATTTTCAACATCTATAGCTGAGGATAATGGTGTTAAAAATAGATAAGTCGCTTTTTCTGGTTTTCTCAACACACCTTCCATTGCGGCATATTGTAAGTTGTTGTCGTGTGATTCTTCATTTTTAAAGCCACTGACACCTTCAATGACACAGCCTTGTTCATCTAAAAATACAACTAAAGGCCAATAGTAGGTTTGTGTCTTAGAAGAGGATGCGTAGGAGGTCAAAAGTATATTTTGTACCTGAGCATCTAATTTCACCACTTCATAAGCAAAATGCGCTTTAATCGGCGCAACAGGCCATAAACCAATCTCTTGATTTTTAAGTGATAAACCTTTTGCTTTAAGTATTTTTTTACCTGTAAAACAAGCTTGTTCTAAATTATGAACCACTTCGTCTTTAGGTAATCGGAAATAAGTTGAAGATAGCACGACTGGCTTTTTTTCGTCAGCATCTGGATTGCCTCGAATACGGTTTAAGAGACTTGTACTCAGTCCCTTTTGTCGTTCAATTGTTTCATAACGCCCATGTACTGCACCAATCTCTGGGGTCATATAAAATCGCTTTTTTCCCTCGAGATTAAATTCACGATCTTCCAGATATTCATTATTCACATACTTTTCACCATCAATGATGGTGAAGTTTTTGTCTTCAGTTTCTTGAATACTCTGCGTTTTAAGCGCAGCTTTGGAAATTTGTGAGTTCTGAGTCGTTAAACTCTTTTGTTGTTTTTCGACTTGTTTAGCTTCATGTTGTGATTTAGCTATTTCAGCAGTTTTGGTTTCTGGAACAGCTACAGCTGTTTTTTCTTGTTCATCTGGCGGTACTGATGACGAAACAGTTTGTTGTGGTTGTGGTTGTGGTTGTGGTTGTGGTTGTGGTTGTGGTTGTGGTTGTGGTTGTGGTTGTGGTGAAACCTTAACAGTTTCTTGCGGTCTTGTTTGGATTTCTGATGAATGCTTAGTTAAAGGTATCACAGATTTTTTTGGCTCTGGTGCACTTGTAGGAAAGCGCTCAGGTTGAGTCACATTTTTATTTTGTGTTGTGCTGGATTGAGGTTGAATAGCCTCAATAGATTTTTCAGTTTTATTTTCATTCTTTTCATTATTTTTTTGTTTGGTTTCAGATTTTGTTGATGATTCAGGTTTTTGGATAATCATCGGATGCCCATCAGGTCCGATAATGGTATAGAAACTGGATGCATAGCAAGCTGATGTGGCTAAGCTCATACCAATTACCAGCCACAAAGAAGTCAAAACTATTTTTTTCTCAGCTTTTAAATGCATTACCATCTCGTTCTGTAGTTAATCCCTAGAATTGTGACTTTGGTATTTGTTTTTACATTCAATCCAGCATATGGGTTGAGCAGTAAATTATCTACCCCTGTTTTATTCGCTAAACTACTAGTATTTGCAGGAATATTATCTCGGCTACGTAAGAAGCCCACAGATAAATCAATATCCGTATCTTCATCAAAACGGTAACCTAAACCTAAACCGAATAATTGAGCATTATTGATCGGCACCATAGTATTTCGTTTATCATCCGGAATCGCACTGGCACGAGGTTCATAACCTGCTCGGAGTTTTAAACGGTCATTGGCTGAATACTCAACACCAATTCCCCAGCTCCATGGTGATTTAAAGCCAAGCGGGAAAGCCAATGAAGTGTCTGTGACTTGATTGGATAAAAGTTTAGCAATTTTTAATGCTGAAATTTGGCGATCAAACTCAAATTGGAATTTTTCCCACGCTTTAAAGTCTGTCCACCCAACATCGAAATTCACTTGTAAATCAGGTAAAACCTTATATTTTATCCCTGCTTGGAAATGTGCTGGATATTCTAAATCCATTGCGATCAAACCAGATTCTGTTGGTGGTATATAACCTGGAAACCCAAGAATCGCAGCAAGGATCTGCCCCGTCGCAGATGAGTTTAAGCCTTTAATCAGTTCTCTTGGCGCGTTGGCATTATCAATAAAATATTTACCTTTCATACGCATTTTTGCCGAGCTTTGATAGACCATACCAAAACCAAAGTTTTCAGTTGGCTCCCACATTAAACCCAAGTTATAGCTTGGACTCAGACTTTGTTCTAAAGAAACCTGCATTTTCCCGAACTGACCAAAAGGATTCATACCCTCATTGGCATTACAAATACCAAACAGCAAAAGATCCGTGATCATATTGGAGTTATTTCGGAATGGTCCACAAACAGACTCATCCACCATTCGTAATACGCCAATCATTTCATTGGGGAAGCGTAAGTCCGTCTTTAATGCCATGGCATTATATGACATCCCAATCGAAGCTCCCAAAGAGAGTTGATCATTGACTTGATATGCAACAGAAGGTGATAAATATGTAATACGTTCAATGGCAACCTGTTGTCCCATAAAGTTGCCGGGATTTTTATCTTCTGAACCAAATCCTGCCACCATCGGTGCGTAAGCTGCGGTTGCATAGGTTAATTTTGAACCTGGCGGATTATATGAAACTCCACCAGTAGGCGCCAATACCGGCCATCCAGGTCCCAAATCTACAACTTTCTTTAAAATAGGAATGTATAAACTTGCATATTCAACGTCACCACGTACAGAGTCTTTATAGTCTGTACATAAGCTGGATGGATTATCAGGTGCATCATTACAGATTAAAGGATCATCAGAATAACCAAATACGTTATAACCTGGCGGTGCAGAAAACTCTCGTTGAACATCAAAGTTTGCAATGATACCTTGTACGTCGGTCTGTAGACCTTTAAGTTTCGTCAATCCAGCCGGGTTAAAATGAATTGCACTAATTCCTGGAGGGTCTGCAGTAACAGCATTCCCCATCGTCAATGAACGTATATCTACAGATAGGTTAAGCCCTAAATGTGCAAATACTTGAGTTGAACACCCTGTTAATAAAATTGCTGTTACTAATGGGCGCAAACGTATGTTTTTCATACCTTACACTCCTTAGCGAGCTTTTTTCTTACCAAAGCCAATAATATCTAATGGGAAGGACAATCCAAGTGAAATATCTGGTGAATCCTCAGTTAGACCAATTCCCAATGTACCATTCACAATGGTTTCAGGATTGACACGCACACCTAAAGCAATCGAGAACATACCACTTGATTGATTCGCAGCATCATATTTTTCACGCCCCTTTTCAGGGGTTGCTGGATTTGCCTGATAGGTAAAGGAGGTATTCATGTTAAATGATTGTTGATATGACATAGTCATAGATACATCATAGTTAAATGAATACGCAAAACCGAAAGAGAATCCGCCTGTCACTCCTGGATCAAACTCTTCTAAAACCCGTTGACCGAGCTGCTGACCACCCTGACCATTGGCATTTCCCCCCCCACGCACTTGGTTTAGACCAGTTTCTTTAAATCCATAGTTAGCCGAAACAGAGGCAAATAATACAACAGGGTCAATATATTTTCGGGTACTTGCACCGAAACCGACAGAATAATAGCCCTTACCTGTGGAGAGATCTGTATTCGGGTTAATTTCGTATGGGCTATCCCCTGTTTTTGTCGATACACTACCAAATAAAATCAGTGGTAAACGACCAGCTTTAAGTGGGAACGGTTCCCAACGTGCTCCAAAGTTAATATCCCCTAAACCTGCGGCAGTTGCATCTTTTAAACTATCTGATTTTGCGATAAAAGGGAGAGAGGCGGTAAAGGTTAAATTATCTCGAACGCCATATTGCGCCGTAAAGGTATTGGTAATGGTATGACTTGCATCCTCGTCTACACGAAGTTGGTAAGCAGTACCTTCATTAATCCCCAAATTCAGTTGTGAATCGCGATAATATGAATAATCCAAATCATAGAAAGTTGATATTTCACCTTTTTTAATTAAGGAATATTGCCGCTCATTGGATGTAAAAACTTCTTGTAAGTTGGTTTCCTGAGAAGCATCCCCTTCTTTCTTTTGTAATGCTTCAGCCGCTTGAGAGCCTGACTTTGGTGCTAAAGATTTTGTTTCATCTTTATTAATCTGTACATCTTCTTTAGCTGGAACAGCTTGATCTACTGCTGCTTCAGCACTTGCATCAACCTCAGTATTTGTTTCAGCCGCATATAAACTTCCAATTGCAAACTGAATACTCACTGCAACTAAAGTTCTTTTCATCCATTGATTATTCATATTATTCCTATCCCAAAAAATCCAATTCAGTTATGTAATTTTTAGTCCATCTTTTACTTACGTTTATAATAGAGTCGTAGGTAAGTTGTAATTGGCTGATTATAGGTTGCTGACTTGGTATCTAGGTCAATTACTTTACGCATGGTTGATGCTTTATCTGCCAATCTATTGACGTAATCTGTTGAATATTGAGCCTCTACCAATGCATAACGATTAATTGTTGCATCATCAACATGACGCATATCTGCCTCTTGTAAAGCCAACATATTACGTTGTTGGTCTTTAGGCGCATTAATCATAAATAAAGTATTATTTTCCCAAACTTGCTTAAAGCGCTCTTGGTCAAAACTAATATTTCCTAATGCAGGGTCAGCCACATAGACCCGACCATCTTTATACGCTTTAAATACGACAAAATGTTTAAAGCCTGCATAAGAAATAGGCACAATCACAGGTTGATTTTGATTAATTAAGTCTGTGAATTCCCCTTTAAAGCCGCCGCTCTCATAACCAATCGCAGCCACAAAACGTTTCATATCCAACAGAGAAAAACTTCGACGTTCGATAATACGGTTGTATTCTCCAAAACGTAACAAACCTTCCATGGTTTGCTGTTCAGTTAAATTTGTTCCGACATATCCATTAAGCAATGTCGTGAGCGCCGCAGAGCCACAACTATAGTCATATGCCTGACGGACGATACCACGGAATTGATTTTCTAAAGCAGGTTTAATCTGTACCATCTCACGATGATTTCGTGAGAATGATGGGTCCCGAGAATCCGCAAGCTCAGTATAATAAACAGCATCCTTTGGCTTGGGTTTTACATCTAGTGCGTGGTTGGCAAAATAGTACATTAATGCCGAACCTAAAGTAATTTCTAACATAATTTTAACTATCAAGTATCGGCAGTATTTTGCCTAAAGTGCTGATTTTATTTTTAGAGTGAACACTCTACATCCCTGAAACTAGAAGATACCGTTTTTTGAAAAAAAAAACAGTCTTTTTTTGAACTTTTGTCGTTTTTAGGACGTTTTTTTGTAAAAAAAAACGCATGCTCTGCATGCGTCTTTTTACAACCAATCAATTCTAAATTAGTGACCAGAAATAGTCAGTTTTACACCATTTGGCGTAGCTGAACCACCGTTATAGAATTTCATACCTGTAATCGAAACATCACCGATTGAGCCTGTACCTGTACCTGTACCAGCAGTTCCTGGAGTACCTGGTACAAAACCTGTACCACCACCCAACACGACTTTAGTTAAATAAATATCTGTACCTGTTGCACTTTTCATTGCTGTTACAGCTAAACCTTGTGGTGTTACTGCAATATCAGCATCTAAAGCCAAATTTGCTGAACCTGTATCAGTTACTTTTACGCCACCTAAAACGATATAACCGCCACCACCAGCAGAAGCATCTTTAAATGCTAAGTTACTGATTGATAAACCACCAATCATTGAACCATTCAATTTAATCATTGCACCTTGTGGTGTATTACCCAATTGAATGTTTGCAGTTGTTGCGCCTACATTTACCGTTAAACCACTTAAAATTTCAGCAGAACCAGCATCAGGCTTATAAGCTCCCGCCGTACCTGTCACGTTATTAACTTCAATTTTACCTAAATCAATTTTAAGCGCATTAATTGCTGCCGCTACGTTTAAAAATGGCTTGCCCGTTGCTCCAGCTGTTGCACTACCATCAGTATCAATTACTAAATCAGCTAGATTACCAGTACCTGTCTTGGTCACAACCACATTATTTAAAGTGATCGCACCCGCTTTACCTGAACCACCAGTTGTTGCGTTTACAGCCAAACCATCACCATCAAAAACATGTAGTTTAGCAATTTCGATTTTAGAAGCATCAATACCAACATTGATACCATCTTGACCTGTGGTTGCACTCAGTGCAGCATCATCCATTGCTTGCAGAGCCATTGCATTTGAGCTAACAGCAACAGCAGAAACTAAAGCGAGTTTAGTAAATAATTTCATAATCCGTACTCTCCCAAGAGCATTTTTTTTCATTTTTAACCACTCTCCGTAGTTCCCTGTTGTTTTTAGTTGTTTTACAACTTAGAACACCAATCCTTGAGTAGTCCGTTTTGCCCTTTTAAATTAACTGTATGTTACTTTTTGTTCAACTGCTGTTTATCAAAAAGGAGATGAAACCGATAAACGGTAAGCAGTTTCACTACATTATGTTATTTTTTTGTTCAACCGCTGTTTATCACAAAGTTGATAAAACCGATAAACGGTAAACAGTTTTTTCACCTTGGTTTTCAGGTAGAATATAGCCGAATCAATCAATTTTTCTTTTTGAGTTCAATCTCCCTATGTTTCGGAAGTTATTACATTTTCCATCAAACAGCATTGCTACAGTATTACATCGACTTCACTCGCTTTTTGGTTGTGTCTATTTAAAAAATTCAGGGCAAGATGTCATCGCCTTCTTACCTGAAAAGTATTGTATTTCAACCTCACAACAATACGAGACTTATACACGAACTGACTTTAGCAATTATCAAAAAGATCAAAATACAAATAAGTTCGATCATTTTTTTTCTTTTAATCCACTCTCCTCTTCGGATAGCGTTGAAAATTTTCAAGGAGGTTATATTGGATTTATCGACTACAATTATGCCAGTGCCCAACATATTGATTCAGCAACAAGAACCCAGCCTAATTTTTATATGGGTGAATATCAAACTTTTATTCACATCGAAAATCAACAATTAGTTTTCTGCAGCTTAGAATCTTGTGCAGAAGAATTTTTCACATTCGTACAGAATCTATTACATACAAATCAAGCACCAAGCACATTTAAACTCAACACGCTCTGTCAAGCGAAGTGGACAAAACAAGACTATGCCCGAGCTTTTACCCAAGTTCAAGAATACATTAAGGCAGGCGATTGCTATCAAATCAATTTGACACAAGAGTTCAGCGCAAAGGCGCAAGGCTTACTTTTAGATACAGCTGAACGTTTTTGGAAACTGACTGATGCACCTTATTCAGGTTATTTAAAACTTGATGATTTTGAGTTACTGAGTTGTTCACCTGAATTATTTATTGATTTTAAAGCGGATCGTAAAATTATCACTAAGCCCATCAAAGGCACGATGCCGCGTTATGATGACCCTGTTTTAGATCAACAATCCAAAGATCGGTTAATTCATTCTCAAAAAGATCAGGCAGAAAATGTCATGATCGTTGATTTGTTACGTAATGATTTAAGTGTATATGCCGAAACAGGTTCAGTAAAAACACCTAAACTTTTCAATATTGAGTCTTTTAACCAAGTCCACCACATGGTGAGTGAAGTCACAGCAACATTAAAACCTGAAGTCAATCCATTTGATGTACTCTTAACAGCTTTACCAGGTGGCTCAATCACAGGCGCACCAAAAATTCGAGCAATGCAAATTATTGAAGAGTTAGAGTGTGCTCCGCGTGGTGCTTATTGTGGTTCTTTGGGATATTTTAATTTTGATGGTACAGGATCTTGGAATATTTTAATTCGTTCGATTCAAAAATATAAAAATGACATTTCATTATGGGCAGGTGGGGGAATCACCATTGCGTCTGACTGCGATGCTGAATATCAGGAATGTTTTGATAAAGTTTCCGCAATGCTTGATCTGCTCAATACTTGGTATCAGCCAGAAGACCAATACACGGAACGAAATTAACGAGCATGATTCACTCAATATAAATAAAATGGCTTTTGTTTCCCTATCAGCCATTTTATCTTCATCACGATCGCAAGGCGACATCCATGTCGACCACATGCAATAATTACAGTTAAGACAAGATATCCTGCTTTAAAGTATCAACAAGCCGTTGATTTTGCTCATCTGTACCTATCGTAATCCTTAAGAACTGGTTAATACGAGGCTTATTAAAATAACGGACAATAATCCCCCTTTCACGCAACGCCTGTGCAAGTTCACCAGCATCTTTAGACGGTAAAGATGCAAATATAAAATTCGCTTTAGATGGCAGCACTTTAAAGCCTATCGCTTCTAAGTCTGCAACCAGTTTGTCGCGACTGAGAATCACTTTTTGACATTGCGCTTCAAAGTATTCTTGATCTTCAAAAGACGCAACGGCAGCAGCAATGGCAAAACGATCAATCGGATAGGAGTTAAAACTATTTTTAACAGCTTCTAATGCTGCAATGAGATGTGGCTGTGCAATCGCAAATCCAACGCGTAGTCCCGCTAAAGAACGAGATTTTGAAGTCGTTTGACAGACCACTAAATTCTCATATTTTTCAACCAGCTGTACCGCAGATTCCGCTCCAAAGTCAACATAAGCCTCATCAATCACCACCACAACATCTGGATTGGATTGTAAAACTTCTTCAATAGCATCTAAACCCAATGCAATACTGGTGGGCGCATTTGGATTGGTAATAATAATTCCACCATTAGGCTGTTTATAATCATCCACCACGATTTCAAACTGCTCATTTAGAGGAATGATTTTTGTTTGAGCAGAAAGCCCAAAAAACTGACTATAAACAGGATAAAAACTATAGGTAATATCTGGATATAAAATAGGCTGATCTTGTACGAAAAAAGCCTTAAAAATATGGGCTAGAACTTCATCTGAACCGTTGCCGACAAAAACATTGGCAATATTGACATGCTGTTGTTGAGCAATTGCTTGTTTCAATGCAGTTGCATCGGGATCTGGATAAAGTCGTAATGCATCCGCGGAATTTTCCAAAACAGCTTCAACCGCTTCAACCACTTTCGGCGATGGCGGATAAGGGTTTTCATTGGTATTCAGTTTTAATAAATTTTGAATTGTAGGCTGTTCTCCTGGGACATACGGATCTAACTCACGTACCTCAGGACTCCAAAAACGCATTTGTTCAGGACGAATCTTTGACATTTTCTTATCTCTTATTTGTCTCATCTGTCTCTTACACCACTTTAAGTGCAACTCACTAAAAGCGCATTGAGAGAAGGTAATTCAAAGCTATCAAAATAAATGCTATAGACCCAGCACTCTACTTTAAATAGCTTCCTCTCTTTTGCTTTGAGAGGAATTTGTATTACATGATCAGTGAGGTATTCAATTTAATTACTGGTAACGGTATCGTGCAGATCGTGCATGTGCATCCAAATCCTCTTGCTGAGCAAGAAGATCTGCTGTTTTCGCCAGTGGTTTAACCCCCTGCTCAGAACACATGATTAAACTCGAACGTTTCTGGAAATCATAAACACCCAAAGGTGATGAAAAGCGTGCTGTGCCTGATGTTGGCAATACATGGTTAGGACCTGCACAATAATCACCAATCGCTTCAGGTGTATAACGTCCCATAAAAATCGCACCTGCATGGCGAATGCTTTCTGACATCAATTGTGCCTCATCCAAACACAACTCTAAATGTTCTGGCGCAACTTGATTAATTAAATCAATCGCTTCTTGACGGTTTTTAACCAAAACCAAAGCACCACGATTCGCAATCGATGTTCGCGCAATTTCTGCTTTTGGCAAAGCAGCCAAATGCGCTTCAATTGCCAGCTCCACATCATTTAAAAGCTGCTCATCCGGTGTAATAAAAATTGCCTGTGCAACAGCATCATGCTCTGCTTGTGACAATACATCCATCGCCAACCACTCTGGATTATTTTCACCTTCTGCATACACTAAAATTTCAGAAGGTCCAGCAATCATATCAATTCCCACTTGACCAAAAACCGCACGTTTTGCAGCGGCAACAAAACGATTGCCAGGTCCAGTGATTTTATCCACCTGTGGAATTGTTTCTGTACCATAAGCCAATGCTGCAACTGCTTGAGCACCTCCAATGGTAAATACACGATGTACTCCAGCCAGATATGCAGCAGCCAAGACCAAAGGGTTTAATTCACCATTCGGCGCAGGTACAACCATGATAATTTCTTGTACGCCAGCAACATGTGCAGGTATGGCATTCATCAGCACAGAAGATGGATAAGATGCCAAACCACCTGGAACATAAATCCCAACACGATCTAAAGGTGTTACTTTTTGCCCCAAGGTATTGCCCAAATCATCAATATAAGTCCAACCTTCTTGTTTTTGTGCTTGATGAAATGAACGAATACGTTGTGCTGCCATTTCTAAGGCGTCACGAATTTCAACCGTTAAGCCCTCAAATGCAGCTTTCAATTGGGTTTGTGACAGTTCTAGATCTGAAAATTGATGCGCTGGATGTCGATCGAACTGTTGAGTGAGTTTTAATACATGTGCATCGCCATGCTGACGCACATCTGCAATAATTTGGTCTACTGTTTTTAAAAGCTCAGGATCACTCACTGTTTCAAAAGCTAACAAGTCAGCAAAGACTTGTTTAAAGTTCTGCTCTTGAGTCGATAAACGTCGCATCAATTTACCCACAAGGTTGTTTAAGAAAGATTTAGTTTACCTTGTTTTGAACATCTTGTGGGCAAAGATCACATAGTCAATTTAACTTAGTTTGATAGGAAAGTCTGATGAGGAATACTGTTGATCATACAAAATCTGATTTAAGTACTCACATCTGGATAATCCCAGTCACTATCTGCCTGAATTAACCAATTCAATGCACCGTGTCTTTCAACAACAACCGATGAGTTTAGATTTGCAGGTGCTTGCTGTTGTTTTAAACGCGCATCCACACAAGCCCAATCATAACGATAAATTAAATCTGCCTGATCTAAAATTTCCTCAATCTCACGTAATTTCACTTTGCTCATAAAAGCATCAAATGTTTCACAGGAGGTCACCGCTTGAATCGCAAAATCACAATCAATAATATGGTCAGGATAAGTGAGCTCATCCACGAGACCTAAAGCCCATAACAAGACCCAATAAGCTTCGTATTTCCAAACCATATTAACAACGTCTTGTTCAGATACATCACGCTTTAAAATCGCCTGCTCTTTTTCGGTCAATTCCGCTAAAACTTGCATTTTTTTTAAAATATCAAATACAAATTCCTGCGTTTCATCATCGTATTGATCGTTGTTTAGATCACAAGCCACCTGAATGACCCATAAACAAGCAATCGCTCGTTTTGCAATCTCTTCAGCTGTACGCATTTGCGCTTCTTCCACAGATTCGATCACAGGTAAGTGATCAATATAGGGAATTGAATTTTGCTTAAGGATCTGTATAGATTGATTTTTACGTTGTTGAGGCGTTTTCATCTGAGCTTTTATATATGAATGACTATGATGTTTTATCATAAACCGTATTTAGGTTTATGCCATGATTTGTTAAAAATTTGATTTTGATTATAAAAAAACACCACTCTAGTTTGAGTGGTGTTTTTGATTATACATTGACCTGAGGATATTACTTTTGCTGCTCACGCTCTTCCACTGCTTTTTCAAGCTGTGCAAGTATCGGATTTAATAAAGTTTGCTTACGCTTAAAGCTTGCTTTATTCACAATCAAACGTGAAGACACTTTGCAAATTTCTTCCAAAGGTTCTAAACCATTGGCACGCAAAGTATTTCCTGTATCAACCACGTCTACAATGTAATCCCCTAAACCCACCAAAGGCGCCAACTCCATTGAACCATAAAGTTTAATTACATCGACTTGCTCACCTAGGCTTGCATAGTATTGACGAGTTAAATTGACATATTTTGTGGCAATCTTTAAACGTCCTTTAGGACGTACCATGCCCACTTTACCTGCAGTCATTAACTTACAATTGGCAATTTTTAAATCTAATGGTTCATAGACATTTTGAGCGCCATGTTCCATTAGCACATCTTTACCTGCGACACCAATATCTGCTGCGCCATTTTCAACATAAGTTGGCACATCAGAAGCACGTAAAATTAAAATACGAACTTGTTTATGTGTGGTTGGGAAGATTAACTTACGCGATTTATCTGGGTCTTCCAGTAAGTTAATTCCCGCAGTTTCAAGTAAAGGAAGCGTCTCTTTGAGAATACGT
The DNA here is from genome assembly GCF_056930735.1 of Acinetobacter sp. B-6. Lineage (NCBI taxonomy): Bacteria > Pseudomonadati > Pseudomonadota > Gammaproteobacteria > Moraxellales > Moraxellaceae > Acinetobacter > Acinetobacter sp. B-6. The sequence goes on from NZ_JBXPBY010000013.1 coordinate 34,561, forward strand.
CCTTTACTCAATGCCAAAGTCAAACCATGATCAAAATTGCCCATAACGTCAAAATTTGGATCATCGTTTCTCATATCGCTCATTAACTTGTCTCGCTCACTCGCTTAATTTGGGCACCTAAACCTTGTAATTTTGCTTCGATATTCTCATAACCACGGTCAATATGATAAATGCGATCAACAATGGTTTCGCCTTCAGCTGCCAAAGCAGCCAAAACTAAAGAAAATGAAGCACGCAGGTCAGTTGCCATTACAGGTGCAGCAGATAGTTTTTCTACACCTGTCACAATAGCATCATTACCTTCAACCTGAATATTTGCACCCATCCGCGCCAATTCAGGAACATGCATAAAACGATTTTCAAAAATCGTTTCAGAAATTGTTGCGAAGCCACGACCAATTGCATTTACAGCCATGATCTGTGCTTGCATGTCTGTTGGAAACTCTGGATGAGGTAAAGTACGGAAACTGACTGCTTTTGGACGTTTGCCCATCATATCAAGCTCAATCCAGTCTTCACCACGGGTGACTTCCGCACCCATTTCTTCAAATTTATCTAAAACAGATTCAAGCAAATTTGGATCAGTATGGGTGGTTTTTACTTTACCGCCAGTGATTGCCGCAGCAGCCAAATATGAACCAGTTTCAATACGATCAGCAACCACTGAATACTCGCAACCGTGTAGGCTTTCAACACCTGTAACCACCAAGGTGTCTGTATCCAAACCTTCGATTTTTGCGCCCATTTTGATCAGCATTTGCGCTAAATCTGTAATTTCAGGTTCGCGTGCAGCATTACGAATCGTCGTGACCCCATCAGCCAAAACAGCTGCGGTTAAAATATTTTCAGTTCCACCGACCGTCACCATATCAAAGATGACTTCACCACCTTTCAAACGTCCATCGACTTTGGCATGTACATAACCCGCTTCGACCTCAATTTGCGCACCTAAAGCTTCCAACGCTTTTAAATGCTGGTCTACAGGGCGTGAGCCAATCGCACAACCACCCGGAAGTGAGACTTTTGCACTACCATAGCGCGCTAATAATGGTCCAAGCACCAAAATTGATGCACGCATGGTTTTTACCAATTCATAAGGTGCAAATTGATTATCCAGAGTAGAGGTGTCCGCAATCACGGTTTCTCCCTCGTAACTCATGGTGACGCCAAGACCACCAATCAATTTAACCAAGGTACGGACATCTTTTAAATTTGGGACATTTCTTAAAGTAATTGGTGTGTCTGCAAGAATCATTGCAGCCAACAAAGGTAATGCCGCATTTTTTGCACCCGAAATGCGTACTTCGCCTTCGAGTTTTACACCGCCTTGAATGACAAATTTATCCATTGACGCTTAAGCTCCAAACATACTGGCTTTGCGCCATTCTTCTTTAGTCATCGCACGAATAGTGACCGCATGTACTTCACCACTAGCAATATAACTGTTAAGTGGTGCATAAACAGCTTGTTGACGAGGAACAGGACGTTTCCCTTCAAACTGATCATCGACAATACGGAGATCAAATTTACCTGCTTGTCCACTGACAGCAACTTCAGCATCAGGAAAAGCTGCTTTTAAGATTTCAGTGAGCTGTTCACTATTCATTGCATCGACCTCTTATTAGGACTAACAGTGTAAAAACTGGCTATTTTACTATAACTCACTAAAATAATTCATTAGCTGGTACAAAAAATATAGATAAAAAAAAGAGGTATTTTCAACCTCTTTCTAAAATGTTTAAAAATATTGAAGTTTAAGTCGCTAAAATATTCATCGGCTGATAATCCAGCTGCATTTTACGATGCTTATCTAATTGTCTTTTTAATTTATCGGTCAGCTTAGTAATGGCATTATACATATCATCCGCAGTTGCTTGCGCAAAAAGCTCGATTCCGGGCAAACGAACAATCGCTTCTGCGATATGATTTGCACTGCCTTTTTTTGATCTTTTATCTAATTGATGATCTTTACTTAATTTCACCTGCATACTGTTCACTTGATCGATATGCTTTATCATCTGCGCGAATCTATCTCGAATATTTTCTTCTATTGCAGGTGTAATGGTTAAATGATGTCCACGAATTGTAATTTGCATAGCTTTATCCCTCTCCTTTTATAGGAATATGAAAGTCATAACCAAAACGATTTCATGACAGAATTCACCAAGGAAAAAACTGTGCTTAATATCATGCAATCATTTAAGTTACTCCAAAAGACAAACAAGCGATTCATTATTTCGTCATAATGAGTCATTAGAATAGCCACACTTTAAAAACTAGATCAAGACCTTTCTGTCTGATGACGATGGAATATGTAACGATTCGCGATATTTTGCGACCGTACGTCGTGCAACATCGATTCCATCCTCTTTTAACAAATTAGCAATCGTATTATCAGACAATGGTTTACGAGGATTTTCATCCGCCACCAGTTTTTTAATTTTGGCACGAATTGCTGTTGATGATGCTTCACCACCCGAAGTCGTTCCTACATGGCTTGAAAAGAAATATTTCAACTCAAACAAACCCAATGGTGTGAGTAAAAACTTATTCGTGGTGACTCGCGACACTGTTGATTCGTGTAATTCAACTTCTTCAGCCACATCTCTCAACACCAAAGGCTTCATACCTTCTGCGCCAATTTCTAAGAATTCACGTTGATGCTGTACGATACAACTGGCGACTTTTAATAATGTTTTATGGCGCTCATCGACACTTTTGATAAAGTTTTTAGCTTCCAGCATTTGATTACGTAAATACTGATTCTCATCACTTTGATCTGCACGTTTGATCATGCCTGAATAAAAAGAGTTGATTCTCAACTTAGGCAAAACATCTGGATTCAGCTGAACATGCCAGTGATTATTCTTTTTGGAAACCACTACATCAGGAATTTGGTAATCTGATTCTTTTTGCTCAAACTCTGCCCCAGGATATGGCTTCATGGTTTTGAGCAATTCAATTGCTGATTTCAATGATTCAGCATTTAATCCCGTTTGCTTAATCAATTTATTGAGATCATTACTGACCAAAAGCTCATAATGTTTTAATAACATCAAGGCTTCTTTCCTAAACAAAGTCGTTATAGGGAGAGCCTCGATTTGCACAAAAAGACATTCTGCAAGATTTCGTGCTCCAATACCTATCGGTTCAAGCCGTTGAATATGCTTTAAGACAACCAAAACCTCGTCTTCTTCTACTTCAATGTCATAGTCCATTTGTTGTAGCAAATGTTGAACAGAACTGACGATTTCATCGATATCCGCCTCCAAAAAACCTTTTTCATCCAAGGCATCCACAATGCAATACGCAATTAACCTATCGACTGGGGAAAAATGCAACAAATTCACTTGTCCCAGCATATGCTCTTTTAATGATGCATTGGAATGGCGATTGTCTTCACGGTCTTCAAACTCTGGACGCTCAATTGCAGTAGATTGATGGGTATATACATCATCCCAATCGGTATCAACAGGTAACTCGTCAGGCAAATGATTGGCATTTAAAGCATCTGAAAGTTCATACTCTTGTTGTTCTTGTTGTGCACTTTCCAAACTTTCATGTGTTTCTTCTTCAACTTTTTCAAGCAAAGGATTACTGTCCAGTTGAATTTGAATTTCCTGTTCAAGTTCTAAGCTCGATAATTGTAGTAATCGAATGGCTTGTTGCAGTTGTGGCGTAAGCGACAACGAGTTTGCAACTTTTAATCCAACCGATAACTTCATATCTATACTTCCCACAGTGCTTTATTTCACTTTGTTTTGCTTTAGTAAATAAAGCAAAATTCATGCCTATTGATTTTTTATACCACAGTAACCATGGGACGACTAGCAAAAAAAATGAATAAATCACATAAAAATATTTATTATTTATAAGTTAAAGTTAAATTTTAAAAATGTATTATTTCTATGAATGACTTATCGAATAGTCACATATTAGTACTGGTGAAATAGCCATCAAATATCTAAATATAGTTTAAAAAACTATAAGCAAAAATAAATGAGCTTAGGGCTATTTATTTCAAAATATTTAAATAAAATAGGTTTCGCTTTGTGATACCAATCACATTTCTAGTTTTGCTAAATTTATTATTTTTATCCTTTACTTATTGGAATAGTGAGTATAAAAATAATGATATAAAGAAATATGATGGATCATTCTTTCAAGGAAAAGCATTGGCACGATAACTGCTTAATTTAAGGACAAGCACTATTGTAATGCCAAAATAATCATGTAATGGAGAACTCAAAATGACACAATCTACAAAAGCACTATCAAAAAAAGTATTCACCACTGCGCTTGGCGTACTTATGGCTGGTGGCGCTTTTTCACAAGTTCAAGCTGCTGATACTTTGGCAAAAATCAAGCAATCAGGAAAAGTCATCATTGGTTATCGTGAGTCTTCAGATCCAATTTCCTATGTTGTTGGTGGTAAACCAATGGGTTATGCGGTTGATATCTGTAACAACTTTGCCAACGAACTTAAAAAAACCCTTAAAATGCCTAACCTTAAAGTGGAATATAAGGCTGTTACTTCATCTACACGTATTCCAGAAATGCTGGCAGGCAATATTGATATGGAGTGTGGGACAACCACCAACTCTATTCAACGCCAACAACAAGTAAGCTTCTCTACCAACTACTATGCGACAGAAGTACGCATGGCAGTCAAAGCAAATGCACCAATTAAATCAATAGCAGATTTAAATGGTAAAGCTGTAGTGACAACACAAGGAACTACATCTGATAAATACATCAAAATGGGTGAAAAAGGTGAAAAGGTCAACGTAAACAACGTTTACGGTAAAGATCATTCTGATTCATTCGCAATGGTGGCATCAGGACGTGCAGCAGCATTTGTTATGGATGACAATATTCTTGCAGGTCTCATTGCGAAATCTTCAAATCCGAAAGACTTTAAAATCGTAGGTCCAGTGCTTTCTTCTGAGCCTTACGGCATTATGCTTCCTAAAGGTGATGCAGCATATAAAGCCATTGCGGATAAGACGGTCACTACAATGTGGAAAAATGGTCAAATGGCAGCTTTATATAAAAAGTGGTTCCAATCTCCAATTGCACCAAAGAATGTGAACTTAAATATGCCAATGAGTTCATCCTACTTAAAACTTAAAGCCAATCCTACAGACGCTGGCATTAATTAATTCCGTGCTCAAATCACAGTTTATAGATCAGGCTTAAATCAAGGTCTGGTCTATAAGTTTTTTACAAAATTAAAAATACAAAGGAGCACACATGTCAGTAGGCTCACTTAACTGGACAGCATATTGTCTCCCCTCAAATGAATATAGTTTGGATAAGGCTGCATGGGCTGAATCCGTCTGTAAAGCTATAGGTGGTGAAAGTTACTCTCCTGTTGCTGATGCACCAACATGGTTACAACTCTTAGGTTCAGGTGTCTGGACCATGGTTTGGACTGCGGTACTTGCATTTTTTATCGCTTTCCTGCTGGGTTCGTTAATCGGAATCTTGCGTACGATTCCCAACAAGCCACTTGCATTTATTGGCACATGTTATGTCGAACTGTTTCGAAATATTCCACTGATTGTCCAACTCTTTTTCTGGGCATTCGTTTTTCCAGAACTACTCCCACTCAGCCTCAGCACAGGCAGTGGTGAAATGGTACACGGTGGATGGTGGCAAAATATTCTCAATGACAATCCAGCCGCAGTTGGGGTTTTTGCATTAGGATTGTACACAGCAGCACGCATCGCAGAACAAGTCCGCTCAGGGATCAATACCGTTTCCAGAGGTCAAAAAAATGCAGCTTTTGCAATTGGTCTGACCCAAAGCCAAAGCTATCGCTATGTCATTCTTCCTGTTGCATATCGAATTGTATGGCCGACACTCACTTCCGAAGCAATGAACATTTTCAAAAACTCTGCCGTGCTTTATGCACTCAGTGTTTTAAATTTCTTTGCTTATACCAAAACGATGCGAGAAGAAACATCACAAGATATTGTGATTCTTATTCTTTCAACACCAGTCTATTTGGTCATTACCTACACCATTAAGCTTATTATGGCGTGGATTGAAAAAAGAATGGCTGTTCCTGGTCTTGGTTCAGGAGGTAAATAGTCATGGATTTTAGTATTTTACAAAATCACGATGTGATTCAAACACTGATTGCAGGGTTTAAGTTTACCGTTACTGTGACGATTTTATCTATTATTGGCGGGATTCTGATTGGCACGCCTTTAGCCATGATGCGTTTATCCGACAATAAAGTCGCCAGTAATTTTGCTAAAGCATATGTTGACTTTTTCCGTGGTGTTCCACTGATTCAAGTCATTTTCATTTTCTATTTTTTATTGCCAAAGTTTTTTGAGTTTCAATCTGATACCTATTATGGACCACTCTTTTCCAGTGTCGTCACCTTTGCAATTTTTGAAGCTGCATTCTTTTCAGAAATTGTTCGTTCAGGTATTCAGTCTGTCTCAAAAGGTCAAGTCAATGCAGGTTATGCCTTAGGATTCACTTATGGACAAACCATGTCCAATGTCGTACTGCCTCAAGCATTTAGAAATATGTTACCTGTTATATTGACTCAATCTATCGTACTTTTCCAAGACGTCTCTTTGGTGTATGTGATCAGTGCGCCAGACTTCCTAGGCAATGCAAATACTTTAGCAAATACGTATGGTGCTGAAACCAAAGCAACCTTCTACCTGATTGTAGCAGTTGTTTACTTCTGTATCTCCTTTGCGCTTTCAAGACTTGTGAAGCGTTTACATCAAAAAATAGCAATAATTCGATAATTGGAGAATCAATATGCCAATGATAGAAATACAACATATCTCAAAATGGTATGGAGATTTTCAGGTTCTCACAGATTGCACCACATCCATTGAAAAAGGTGAAGTTGTGGTCGTTTGTGGACCATCTGGTTCTGGAAAATCCACACTGATTAAGACAGTCAATGCATTAGAACCTTTCCAAGAAGGCAATATTATTGTTGATGGAACAGCGCTCAAAGATTCAAAAACTGATCTGGCACAGTTTCGCTCTCGTGTTGGTATGGTATTCCAACACTTTGAATTGTTTCCGCATATGACCGTTTTAGACAATTTAGTCATTGGGCAAATCAAAGTATTGAAACGTTCTAAATCTGAAGCTGAGAAAAAAGCCTTACAATATTTAGATCGTGTCGGTTTAGCAGCACATAAGAACAAGTTTCCTGGACAACTGTCAGGTGGTCAGCAACAACGTGTTGCGATTGCCCGAGGTTTGTGTATGGATCCAGTATGTATGTTATTTGACGAACCGACTTCTGCACTTGATCCAGAAATGGTTGGCGAAGTTCTTGAAGTTATGAGTCAGCTGGCAAAAGAAGGGATGACCATGATGTGCGTAACTCATGAGATGGGCTTTGCGCGTAAAGTGTCAAGCCGAGTGATTTTCATGGATCAAGGTAAAATTTTAGAAGACTGTGCAACCGATGACTTCTTTAATAAACCAGATGAGCGTCATGAAAGAACCAAGTTCTTCTTAGACAAGATTTCAATGGTACATTGATATTTAGGCTTTAAAACAAAACCCCAATTAAAATTGGGGTTTTGTTTTTTTAACAAGAACAATAAATTAACGTGAGTTTGATGCAACCACATCTTCAACTTATTGAAAAACAATAAGTCTCGGCGGAGTCTTGCTGAGTTTTCACCCAATTTCAGGATCAGCCTGCGGCTCGCCCTACTTTTCTTTCGGGAAAAGTAGGCAAAACCACTGTCATCCGCAAAACTCGTCAACCACCAGCAACACATTCAATCAGTCGCAGAAACAATACTTTATAAAAGTAGTTCTGCCTCAAACAACTGCGGATGACGTTTCCGAGTATCATATTTCATCAAGAATTTTTATCGAACTCAGGTTAAATTATCAAGGTTTTACTGTATTTTGAGTAAAGTTGGGCGATCTTGGTCCGTATAACAAGCCTTTTTGTTGGCTTAAATTAGGGGAATACAACTGCGAACTCACAACACCAGATAAGGCATAAGCTTTATCAGATAAGTGATTAGAAATCTGATCCACCACAGCGCCCACTAAAGCCCCTAGTAAACCTGCGTTGCTATTATCATTGGATTGCTGAAGTCGCTCCTCACCTTGCCAAAGTAAAGTTCCAGATGCGAGGTCCACCAATTTTGCTTCTACAGCAACTGTCGAAACAGATTGAATCACCTGATACTTAGAACCATATTCGTTGACTTTGATATAAAGTGCAGCATCAGCCCCAAAAATCTCTTTTAACTTTTGAGGAGCAATTGCTTGCGCATCAAATCCATTGGTGACCCCATTCTCTTTAAACATGGTATCAACCACAGAAATGGGGAACACATAATAACCCGCCTCAGCAACCGGAAGTGCCACCGTTGACCAATATCCATAAGTTGCACGCGTATCAGGCGAGTTATTAATGGGTGGTAGTACCAAAATCGACTTAGGTTGATGCGCATGATATGCAGCCAAATCTCGGTTGTTTTTGGGTGCCACTGCGCAGCCAGTAAAAAGCATCGCGAAACAGCTCAAAATCAGCAATTGTTTCATTTTCTTCATGGCGTCTTAACCTCAACAGATCGAGTGGTCATTTTCTTAAGTAAACGATCCATCAATACTGTGGACTCAGGGTAAACTTGACGCTCCAATTCAAAATACTCAATTGCACGTGGAGCATTATTGATATTTAAGTTTAATAAACCCAAATGTGCATATAAACCAGGCGGTACTGCTTCGTTTTTGGCTTTTGCTTTTTCAATATCTTTCTCAAGCAGCAAAATTTGCTGCTGAGGTGAAGTTTTTTCAGGAACGCTCAACATCAGGTAAGTTTGTTGAGGAAATCCTCCCCAACGATATAGAGACTTTGGTCCAGAAGCGCAGCCGACTAAACTTAAGGTCGCCAAGCAACTGATCAAGAATAAAACAATTTTCATGGGTTGATTCAAACCTATTGTGTTGACCACTTGTTGGTTTGGATATCATTCACAAGATTATTGACAGCTTCACGAACGGCCAAATCTAAAACCTTACCATTGAGTGTTGAATCATATGATGCGGTTGAACCAAAACCTAAAACTTCTCGTTCACTCAGCGCATATTCACCTGCACCCTGCACAGAATGTACAACTTCTGCAGTTTTTACATCCACCACATTGATATTGACTTTTGCATACGCAATTTGTGTCTTGCCACGACCAAGTAAACCAAATAATTGATGATCACCCACTTCTTTACGACCAAACTCAGAAACATCTCCAGTCAAAACAAAACGAGCACCTTTAATCGACTGAGCAGCCTTACCAAATCCAGCTTCTTGTTGTAATTCAGAAAGATTATCTCGATTCAGTACAGAGAAGTATCCTGTTTGCTGTAAATGCGTTTCTAAAATTGTTTTTGCTTGACCACCTAAGCGATCAACATTGTCAGAAAAAATGCCGCGCATATAGCTTGAGCGATTATCAAACTTACCAATCGAGATGGGTGTTTTAACGCCTCTATATTTCATCGTTGTCGTCGCAGCAGTCACTTGCGGTGCTTGAATCGTTTTTGAAGTTTCAGTGGTTGAACAAGCACTCAGAACTAACCCATTTAGGGCAGCAATAAATAATATTTTTTTCAAGATTACATCTCTCTATGGTCAAAGCCATTATAATTTTCAAGCCAATTATAACAAGCAAATACTAAATTAACTATTTAATTTAATTAACAAAATAAAAGAACTTCAATAACAGGCGCTGTTTTTATAGAATAATCACTTGATTATTTCAATCCAAAAATCAACTTTAGCCCCAGTACAGTCATCACACCGCCAGCAGCTCGGTCAAATACTTTCTTAAATTTTAAATATACACGGCGTGGTCTTTCTGCTGACAATGCAACAGCAACCAAGGAGTACCACCCAACATCGATAAAGAAACACAAAATGGGTAAAACAAAATAATAATAGGTTGGAATTTCTTTAGGTAAAAGTGCGGTAAAAATACTCGCCAAAATAATGGCAATTTTAGGATTACTCAACTGTGTGATCAAACCCAAGCGATAAGCTTGTTGATAGCTCATACTAAACGAAGAGCCAGATGCTTGTTCCATTGGATCTTTGGCATGTTTTATAATTTTATAAGCCAGCCAAAGTAAATACAGCCCACCACAGAGTTTTAAAACTAAATAGGCAGATGGCACTGCCAGTAATATGGCTTGTAAGCCCATCACTGCAAGAAAGCCAAATAATGCTGCACCAGTTCCTGTACCCAATGCTGTAAATAATCCGTGTTTACGAGAAATCGCAATTGAATTTTTAGCGACATACACAAATGTAGGACCAGGACTAATTGCACCCAACATTAACGCTAGCGCAATAGAGCCTAAAATCAATAACGATTCCAAGAGTTACCTCGTCACAAAGAGTATTTAAAGAAGCTTATTTTAAGCCACAAGCGTTTTTTGAAGATACAAAAAAATTGATTATTTCACTATGAAGTTTTTCTATAGTTTAAAACCATATCGAATTCAGCCACTTTATTCTATACAGTTGTGAATTATTCTCAAATACAATAGCTTTGATTCATTTTAGAGCAAAAGCTCAATAAAAAATTATTTTTCAATAACTTGTATCATATCAAAAAATTAATAGATCGCGTTGAAATATTCTGAAAATCCATAAAACTGAAGATTTTGATCACAAAAAATAACTTTCCTTTTCACTCTTTTTTAAGCTATAAAAACCCATAATAAAACTATGGTTTTAATTTATACATCATCAAAATTTCATATTCAGGGGTAAAAATGAACAACTATAAACCTAATCATTTAGATGCTAAACAAGCACATCTTTGGATTGTTGGCGGTGGTATCGCAGGTATGGCAGCAGCTGCATTTGCGATCCGTGATGCCAAGGTTCCTGCTCAAAATATTCATATCCTAGAAGAACTGGATGTATCTGGTGGATCTATGGATGGTGCACACACACCCAATACATCTCAAGCATGGGTCACTCGCGGTGGACGTATGCTTACTGATGAAACTTATTTATGTCTATGGGATTTGTTTTCCAGTATTCCGTCTTTAGAAAATCCTGATATTTCTGTTCGTGAAGAGTGTCGTGAATTCAATGAGCAGATTAAAACTCATGCCCAAGCTCGCTTGATCAATGCACAACATGTTATTTCTGATGCATCTAAACTGGGTTTAAATACCTTACATCGTGCACAAATGTTACGTTTATTGGCATCAAAAGAAGAAAAAATTGGCAGTCGTCGTATAGATGAGTTCTTTGATGAAACCTTCTTTGAAACAAATTTCTGGCGTATGTGGCGTACAACATTCGCTTTCCAGAAATGGCACAGTGCAGCAGAACTGCGTCGCTATTTTCTACGCTTTATTCAAGAACTGCCCCGTATTCATACGCTCGCAGGCGTAAAAAGAACCAAATATAACCAATATGACTCAATGATTTTACCATTACAACGCTGGCTGGTAGAGCAAGGCGTCGATGTTCGTTTTGGACATTATGTAACTGATGCTGATTTCCAAACCGATGAGAAAACCTCAGAACGACGAGCGACACGCTTATATATCAACCTCCCTGAAGGTGCTGAGCAAATCGATTTAAAAGAAAATGATCTGGCTATATTTACTTTAGGTTCGATTACAGCTGATTCCCGTTATGGTGGGAATGATGATGTGCCAGCACTTATTCGTGATCGTCTTGATCATGGCTGGACATTGTGGGAAACCTTGGCAAAAAAAGCGCCTGACTTTGGTCGTCCAATGACTTTTTATGGCAACATCGATGAACATAAATGGGAATCTTTCACCCTCACCATGCATGATGATGTGCTGTTAAATCGGATTATTGAATATACCGGTAATCAACCTGGCACAGGTGCATTAATGACTTGGTTTGAGTCTGGTTGGCATTTATCGATTGTTGTCCCAGCCCAACCACATTTTGCTGATTTACCTCAAGGCACATTTACACTTTGGGGTTATGGTTTCCAAATTGATCAAAATGGAGATTACATCAAAAAGCCAATGTCCCAAGCCACAGGCAATGAGATCCTTATTGAGCTGATTAAACAACTTGGTTTTGATGATATTCTCGAACATGTATTAGCGAATACCACAGTAACAACAGCAATGATGCCTTATGCATCAGCATTATTTGCTTGTCGCAAGTCTGGTGATCGCCCTCAAGTGATTCCTCAAGGTTCTAAAAACTTTGCCTTCTTGGGACAATTCGTTGAAATTGAAGATGATGTTGTTTTTACTGTTGAATATTCAGTTCGTGGTGCAATGCTCGCAATTTATGCATTTTTTGGCGTAGAACGTGAAATTCCCGATATTTATAATGGTTTACTTGATCCTAAAGTCGGATTAAAAGCATTAGAAACAGTCTTTCATTAAGTCAATTTAATTCAACCCATAGATCAACTTTGATCTGTGGGTTGAATATTTTCAAAATACGCTTCTATGGTTGTATTTCGGTTGATGTATCGCGAGCAGTTAAGCGGTAATCTTTTTCATATACTGGCATTCCTGCAATATGAATGGAGCGAACTTCAGTCTTGGTCGGTGTAGGAGGTTTTTTTTCACATCCAACTAAAAACACCACCAATATTGCACCCAAACCCATGGATAGCTTTTTCATAGCATCTCCTCTACTTTTTGTTTTATTTATCCTTTGAGCATAACAGTTTTGATTAAAAATACAGTTTTTTTTTATTTCAAATGTTTTCTATTGGTCTAAAACTTTATTCTTTACAAGGGTGTTTCAAGTAAGCAGTGATTTCATCAGCATTTTTATTGGCATAACGATAATTAAAACGTCCTTGTTTATCAAATTTCATATCACTAAAGTACTGCGAAGCATCCACCCATACAGATTCGGCTTGGGGATATTCATTAGGTTTTAATTGTATTTTATTGAGTGCTGTCGAGCGAAACATTTTCTGAAAAATAATTGTAGGTGCATCTTTGAACTCAAATCGAGCAATACACCCCGACTTTTCATCTACCGCAACAACATCATCCAAGGCTTGAACTACACCATCTTTGGAGATAAACAAACTATGATGAAGATTGAAGATATACCCATAACTTAAATGCAAAAAATCGTTGGTCTGATGTTCAAAATTTAAACCTCGTTCCCAATCCACAACCAAAGGTAGTCTGTAATCATCACCTTCATACAGCACAAAATCACAATGCTTATTGGCATTCTCATCACATGATTCTTGAATAACAGAAAACTGCCCAATGTTTGCCACAGTACGTTTAAATGTTTCAGCATGACTATTTACTGTGTAAAACATCAGGCTCAATATTATGATTAAACATCTTTTCATTGTTATTTTTGACATGGTGTATAAATCAAATTTTACTCAATACCAAATATACCGCTTCACTGGTGAATGTGCCATCCTTCTGAATTTGGTAATATTTGCGTACATGATCTGATATTGTAGATTGCAAATAGCGAATCGTGCTGATGCCATCTTCAGGTGTTTGCATCCGCTCTACCCAACTACGAAAATTTAACGCTAAACTTTGTTTCTCAATGATTTCGACTTTAAAGCCTGCCTGTTCCACAAAAGCCATCCATTCAGATAAATTATAGTTTCGGACATGGCTTGGATCTCGAATCATTTCAATGGTTTGAATAAAGGTATCTAAGACAGGATTGGAGTTACCAATAATATCAAACATGATCACTTTACCATTCACACGCAATACTCGGTAAATTTCATGGAGTGCCTGCGTGATATTTTGCCAATGATGTGCAGAATAACGACTAATCACACAATCGAAATGCTCTGCAGGAAAATCCAATTGTTCTGCTGCACCAACCTGTCCAACCACATGATCAAATCCCTTTTGTTGCGATTGCTTGGTCACAAGATTGACCATTTCGGGGGTAATATCATAAGCAATTACTTGCTCTACAATGGGTGCAACTTGATAGCTCACATGCCCACCACCACAACCTAAATCCAAGACCCGCTTAAAGTCATGCTGTTGGATTAAGTTTTGCATTTTTGCAAACTCATCCCCTTGAGCGTGTACGACGCTATTCAAATAAGCTTCTGATTTAGTTTGATATTGTTTTTGATTGACTTGATGTTGAGTGACCATAATAGATTCCTTTTGGTTGAATAAATCTACAATAGTCAACTTGATTCAAAAATAAAAATGATGCTTTTTAATAAAATTAATAACTTTATTTTATTAACCCTAACTCATAATGACCCGATAATCGGACTGACATGGGTTTTGAATAATGACATCTTGCACGCCCATTTCACCTTCAATTTTAATATTATAATTAAAAGAAAAATCCCCATTATCATTAAAATTTGCAGTGGTTGGATAACTGAATTGTTTGAATTGAGGCACTTTATTGTTGAGCACTAAACGGACTCGAAAATCAGGAACACTATAAAAAACCAAGGAATTTGGCATATTTTTTAAATTTGATTCATAGGTGACAAAACAGCTCTGTGAGGCATTCATAGCAAGAAAACTACCATAATCTTTTTGCTGGTTTTTATCATTCACCACCATAAGATTATGATCACCACCCGTTGCTCCCATCAGAAAACCCATTAAGTTAGGATTAAACTGATAAACATGTGCGGTTTTACTCCATTGTTCTAGTAATACCTCGCGCTTGCCTTTAGCATCATACAGTACATAATCACAGATATAATTGTCCTTAGCACATGATTCTGCTTTAATTTTTACCTTTCCTGCATGTCCCAAAATCTGATCTTGTTCAGTATCTACTTCGACAGCGGCATTACTCTGTGCAAAAATCGAACCACTGGTTAAGACACTGATTACAAATAAACTATTCTTTATTATTCTTGACATATCACTTTCCTAAAGTTCAAGCATTTTTAAATATAAACACATTCATGATGCTTGATTTTAAAATACTATTCTAATTTTTTAAACATTCTGAACTTTTCGATTTATAGTCTTTCCCCCAAGTTCGATAGCCTTGGGTATCAATATGGTAGCGGTTATTCCCATACACCCCTAGCCCCATTTTATAATTTTTGCCTTCCACTTTCCAAAAATGACACATTTTTTTAATCAATAATTCGCGATCTTTTTCAACCGTTTCTTTAGGAGACAATACGTGAAAATCTACCGCATAATTACTTAAATGCTTGCTCTTCCCTGCACCGCCAACACACTTATTTAATTCAGGTGCACGATAGATCGCTGTGATGGTATAGGTTTTAAAATATCCATTACGATTTAACTTTTCCACCAGTTGTAAACTACTCACCACGTTTTTCCAATAAGCTTTGGGAGGAACAGCAAAACGTTTGGGATAGCATTGTTCAGGCATATAGTTTCGAGTCGTGGTAAGTTCCATTAAGCTTGGCGGATGTTTTAGATACTGCGATATAAATTGATGATAATCTGCCAATAAATGAGGGTCTTGTTGAGCCTTCCAAACTTTGAATTGTTGTTCAATTTGTTGTTCTGATGTTTTTTTTGAAGACGATGAATGTTCAGCATTTTTTTCAGATGGTGTACAGCCATTCAAAGTCACCCAACTGATACAGCCCATAATGATGAATATTAATTTAGAATTTTTCACAATGACAGCACACGTATTGTTTTATTTTAAAAAATAAATAAATAAAAACTTGGTTTTTGGCTCGTTATGATTTGAATCACAAAGATATTCTAACCAATCCCATCCACAATAAGCGCTCACTTTACAAAAAATCACACAGATAATGATTTACAACGGACAAAAATGTCCGTTAAATATCACTATAAAATTAACTCTCTCTATCGCTATGCGTAAACGCCAACAACAGGCAGCACAAAATCGTGAGGATTTACTCGATGCTGCTCTCACAATTTTCCGCAAACAAGGGATACGTGCGCCTCTACAGTTAGTGATTGATCAGGCTGGAGTAGGCAGAGCCACTTTCTATCGTAACTTTCAAGATCGTCGAGAACTGGTGGTTGCGTTAATGGAACAAGCTCTGACTCGATTAGATGAACGGGCAAAAAGTTTTTCCGAATATCCAGACGGTCTGATTCGTTTGATTCGTAATCATGTTGAGAATTTACCTTATCTGACCGCCTTAATGGAATATTGGCGTGTGATAGATCGTAATGATCCAGTGATGGTGGATATCTACCAACGGCGAGATGCGATTTTACAACCGTTGATTGACCAAGCAATTGCACATCAAATTTGCCGTCCTGATCTCACCCCAAAAGACTATGCACTGATTACAGGAATTTTGCGTGCTTCATTTCAAGGTCTCACTGATGAGGAACAAGTGCAACTTGCCACAAGAGCTGTTGATTTGCTGATTGATGGTATCAAGGCGTAATTGGGACTGCTATGGATAAATCACCACGTATACTTGAACCTGCACCCGATTGGACGCCTGAAGAACGTCCAACCTTACCCGGTTCGCCTGCTGTTATTGCACATCCAACTTATAAAAAACTGATTTATTTTTTTATTGGCTTATTTGTGGCAATTTCAGGAAGTTTAAGTAATGGATTTATTACCGCAAACCTCCCCCTGATTCAAGGTGAATATTCGCTCACTCCGTCAGAAGCTGCATGGATTCCTGCGGCTTATGTCATGGCAAATATCAGTTCCAACATGATTTTGTTTAAAGCAAGACAACAATATGGTCTACGGCTTTTTTCCGAAATCGGATTGGTCTTGTTTATCTGCGTTTTGGTTTTACATATTTTTGTTCATACGTTTGAAATGGCACTGTTTGTTCGTGTCATCAGTGGTCTGGTTGCAGCCCCACTCAGCTCACTGGGTATGTACTACATTATGCAAGCCTTTCGACGGGAAAATTTCGGACGTGGAATCTATCTCGCACTGGGCTTCCAACAGTTGGGCATTCCACTGGCTTGGATCATTTCTCCATCACTGGTCGATGTCAATGACTGGGTGGTGTTATATACCTTTGAGCTGGGTTTGGCGATCTGTTGTTTGGCGATGGTGGTCTCTTTAAAACTACCGCGTAGTTTAAGAATTGAAGTATTTGAAAAGCAAGATTTTTTGACCTTTGCCCTATTAGCCCCAGGATTTGCCCTACTCTGTATCGTACTTAGCCAAGGTCCTATTCTTTGGTGGTTTGAAGTTAAATGGTTGGGTTATGCTCTCATTGCAGGATTTAGCCTAATTATTATTGGGCTAACCTATGAACATTACCGGGTTAATCCATTGATTATTACCCGTTGGCTGGGTTCAGCGAGCACATTAAAATTTGTTTTTGGTGCGTTGGCAATTCGTTTACTGATGTCAGAGCAAAGCTATGCTGCTGTGAATTTCTTAAAGACCATGGGCATGGGTCCAGATCAGTTCGTTACACTATATAGCGTGATTTTTTTAGGAATTGCTTCGGGGACTATTTTTAGTGCATTGACCTTTAAACGTGAACGAATTTCATGGCATCTGGTCGGTGCTGTGATTTTGGTCCTGATCGCTTGTGCTTTGGATTATCACCTCACCAGTGATGTGCGACCAGAAAACTTCTATCGTAGTCAGTTTATCGTGGGTTTTGCCAGTGGTATGTTTATTGGTCCTTTATTATTGACAGGATTTATCAGTGTCTTACAAAAAGGTCCAACGCATATGGTTACTTTTGTGGTGCTATTCTCAGCAACACAAAGTTTTGGTGGCTTAATTGGAAATTCGTTCTTTTCAACCTATCAACAATTGCGTACACAAAATTATCGTGCAGAAATCGTCAGTGATTTATCGCCAACAGACCCTTTAGTTGTACAGCGTCTTGCTTTGTATCAGCAATCTGCCAATAAATATACAATTGATCAAGCGTTAGAACAGAATCAAGCTTATCGTAACCTTAACCAGATTGTGACACGTGAAGCTCAGGTACGCGCGTATAATGATGTGATTGCATTAAATGGAATATTTGCCATTTTACTGTTGATTTGGAGTAGTTTTAATATTACTTGGACACGTTACCAACTCAAAAAACAGCAACAAGCCCTCAATAGCAGTTAGACAACGCTCATGATTTTTATCAACTCAATACCCCATGACGTCATTCTATGCATTAAAATATTTGAGAACTCTTATGTCACAAGATCAAAAACCAACTGAACCAGCAACGCCAGCACCTGCACAGCAGGCATCCGCAGCAGCTGTAACGCCACCACCATCCAGTAAATTAATTCCTACCGCCAAAAGAACCTTATTGATTATGTTTTTGGTGTTATTGGTCGGGATCGCGGTAATTATGCGTGCTTGGAAAATTGGTCCATTTGACAGTGCAATAGAGTCAACTGATAACAGCTATATCAAGGGTAAAACGACTGTTCTATCTTCGCAAATTAATGGTTATATCAAAGATGTCTTGGTCACTGACTTCGATCACGTTAAAAAAGGTCAGGCATTGATGCATATTGATACCACCACTTATGATCAAAAAGTTACTCAGGCTGAAGCAGGTGTTGACCAAGCCAATACAACTTTAGCCAATCAAAGCCAAGCGATTGAACAGCGCAAAGCTGATATTGTGGCGGCGCAAGCCAAAGTGGAACAAGCCAAAGCAAGCTATGAGTTATCTACAGCACAACTTCGTCGTTATCAACAATTAGGCAACAGTGGTGCGACCTCTAAAACCGAACAGGACAAAGCCGCAGCAGATGTAAAAAACAATTTGGCATTATTAAAGCAGGCTGAGGCAAACGTTTTAGTCGCTCAAGAAGCCTTAAAAACAGCACAAGTTGCTGAATCAGGGCTCAAAGCACAAGTGACCAATGCTAAAGCACAATTTGACCAAGCCGTAACGACTAAAGACTATAGTGTAATTTCAGCGCCAATGGATGGGCAGTTAGGTGAAGTTACACCTCGTGTCGGACAATATGTTTCAGCAGGAACACAGTTAATGTATCTGATTCCACAACAGACATGGGTGATTGCCAACTTTAAAGAAACTCAAATCGCGGATATGCGTATTGGACAGAAGGCAAGCTTTACGGTGGATGCAATGAAGCATCAAAAATTTACTGGTCACGTTGAACAAATTTCGCCTGCTGCCGGTGCTGAATTTAGCGTATTGAAACCCGACAATACCACTGGAAACTTCACCAAAGTTGTACAGCGTATTTCAGTCAGGATTGCGATTGATCCAAATCAAAAAGGTCTAGAGTTTTTACGACCAGGAATGTCTGTAGTGACTTCTGTTGATACACGATCGTAGTCAATAGAGATAACTAAATAGCGTTTTACCAAGTATGTTTACTCAATTCTTTATTCCTCTGGGCAGATTTGAGTAAACTAGCCTGTAAATACACTTTCCTGTACTTAAGATGACGATGTTTGATCCTATTGCCCAAACAATTTCTGACCAACACTTAAACTTAGCTTGTTCTGTGCAACTCACCGTCAGACGTCTTGATCAAATTCATCCAAATATTTCTGGCAATAAGTTTTTTAAACTTAAATATAATTTCGTTGAAGCTCAACGCCTTGGCTTTAAAAAAATTCTGACTTTTGGTGGTGCATACTCCAATCATATTGCCGCCACAGCTTATGCAGCACAATTATTTGGTTTTAAAAGTATTGGAATCATTCGTGGTGAGGAATTAGCCAGTAAAACATATAATCCCACCCTCATGCTTGCTCAACAAATGGGCATGGATTTTAAATTTGTTTCACGTGAAAATTACAAGCTAAAGCAATATCCTGAATTTAATCAGCAACTCCAAGTTGAGTATCCCGATACCTATATTATTCCTGAAGGCGGTACAAATGCTTTGGCAATACAAGGTTGTCAGGAGATTTTAAAGCCTCAAGACGGCACTCAATATGATGTGATTTGCTGTGCTGTCGGTACAGGCGGAACAATTGCAGGCATTATTGAGTGCAGCGCGCCTGAACAGCATATTCTCGGCTTCTCAGCTTTAAAAGGAGATTTTCTTAAACAAGAGATCCAACAGTGGACCCAGCGAACCAATTGGTCACTTACCAATGCATATTGTTGTGGTGGTTATGCCAAAACAACACCAGAACTACTCAGATTCATTCATAATTTTGAGCAAGAGTATCAATTACCATTGGAACATATTTATACAGGTAAAATGTTCTATGGGATATTTGATCTGATCTCTAAAGGCTATTTTGTTGAAAACAGCAGAATTCTGTTGATTCATACTGGCGGTTTACAAGGGCGTCTCACAATATAATACACTAACAATTGTTCTGAAAAATTGCCTAAATTTGTCTATAATCCCCTGCTTGTCATTTTCATGAGTGTGTTATGTCTTCGAACCAATACGATGTGGTAGTCCTTGGTGCAGGTGCTTCAGGTTTAATGCTTGCAGCTAAAGCTGCTGCACGTGGACGTAAAGTCTTGGTCGTAGAGAAAGCCAATAAAGTCGGTAAAAAAATCCTCATGTCTGGTGGTGGAAAGTGTAATTTCACCAACCTTTATGTCGAACCTGACAATTTTATTTCACATAATCCGCATTTTGTTATTTCTGCCCTTAGTCGTTATACCAATTGGGATTTTATTGGTCTGGTTTGCGAATATGGCATCGACTATGAAGAACGTAAACACGGACAACTATTTACCCTGAATGGCGCCAAAGAAATTTTAGCCATGCTACTCAAGGAATGTGAAAAAACTCATTTGGTCGACATTAAAACCAGTTGTGAAGTCAAAGCGGTAACGTGTAGTGCGGAAGATCATTTTCAGGTTGCAACCAATATAGGCTATTTTCAAGCTGAGTCTGTTGTGGTTGCTTCAGGTGGTTTATCTATACCCACTTTAGGAGGCTCAGGGATTGGCTATGAAATTGCTAAACAGTTTGGTCATCACATCTTTCCAACACGCGCTGGCTTAGTCCCCTTTACATTCTCAGATCAATTTAAAGAAGTGACCACACGTCTGAGTGGTAACGCGGTTGAAGCAACACTTTCCAACGACCTCAACAGTTTTACTGAAGCCTTATTGTTTACCCATCGTGGTTTAAGTGGTCCAAGTTCATTACAACTGTCCAACTACTGGAATGCAGGGCAGACCTTTAATATCGATTTTTTACCAAGTCTCGGATTGTTGGATTTCTTCAAGGCAAAAAAACAAACTCAGCCTAAAGTTTTGCTGAGAACATTACTGGCTGAACATTTACCTAAAAGTGTGGTGATTGAATTACAAAATCTGGTTTGGTCAACATGGGCAGAAACAGCCATCGGACAACTCAGTGATGAAAAGCTTGAGCACATCGCCAAGCAATTACATCAATTCGAGGTCAAACCTTCGGGTACAGAAGGTTATCGAACAGCTGAGGTGACTTTAGGTGGGGTAGATACTACTGAGGTTTCTTCCAAAACCATGGAAAGTAAAAAGCAAAAAGGTTTGTTTTTTATTGGTGAAATCCTAGATGTCACTGGGCATCTCGGTGGGTTTAATTTTCAATGGGCATGGGCTTCAGCACATGCCGCATCTGAATATGTCTAAACAAGCGCACGAAACCACTTATTCTAAATAATCAGTTTTAAATAAAATGAGCTGATTTTGATTTTGCTGCTTCCGCGTAACACGCTGAATGGCTAAATCCATCTGATTCGGGCGATCTTTTTTTACAAATAAAGACTGATGAATTTTTTGTACAAAATGGATTATTTTCATTTCTATTTCCTTTAAAAATGACTTTTATTCAGCTCGATTGGTGTTTTACTTCTTGCATATGAATGACTTAAATTTAGACAATAAATCAGCCAATGTCTATCTCTTTTCAAGAAAAAACATCATATAAACAACTTCACACATGCCTAATCAATCACGGTTGGGATTTTTTTTGAGATTCATCTTGTTTTTCAACATCATCCGCTTGTTGCTTCTTCGGTTTTGCAAAAACAAATTTATATGCACTTGCTAAAAAACCAACCGTAATACCTGCGATCACAATTGGAGCAATAAAATTATTTGGCTTTTTCTTGGACATCTCAATCTCCCTTATTTTTGACCTTAGAATAAAAAATCGATCAAGCTTTAATCCTGATCGATCTTTGTAAGGATTTACATGTTAATTCGGGTCATCTTTATCCTCTTTAAATGAATCGGTTAAAGATTTATATTCATTTTCGATCGTAGGTGTATCCGCTGTGACTTGACTAGAATCTGTTGCCGGAGGGACAACGGAATCTGTATTTTTTTGATTTAGAGGATTCGGTTGATTTGCTTGTTGTTTTGCTTTGTCAATCAAATCTGTTAAAACACGTTCAGCAGGTTGACGACCACCTAAGCCGAATGCCAAAGCAAATGCTACAGCCACAGAACCTAAGGTTAAGCCAAATGCAAGATTGACAATAGAGTCTGCGATACCCATGGCTTTTAAGCCCATTGCAATCACTAAGCCCATGATCAATACACGAACAAGATTTCCTAACCATCTCGAGCTGTTATATTCTCCACGTTGTACAATATTTGCCACGATATTGGCCAACCAGAAACCAATAACCAATATCACTGCACCCAAGAGAATATTCGCACCAAAGTGAATGAACATCGAGATCAGACCACTGACCTGCTCAAAACCGAGTCGATTCGCAGCTTCTGAAACTGCAAACAACATAGTAAAGAACACGATCAAATATCCAATGATGCAAGAAACTTTAGTTTCACCTAAAAAGCGTTGCACATCTAATTTAGCAGGAATTGAATCTACACCAGTTCCTGCAACAACTTCAGCAACCAAACGCCCCACAAAACGAGACACCACATAAGCAACGATTAAAATTAATCCCGCTGCAATAATATGTGGAATCGCATACATAATTTCACCGAGCATCATTGTTGCAGGTTGTGAAATTGCCTGTATACCTAAAGCTTCAAATGCCACGATTAAAGCAGTAATCATGACCACAGCAAAAACAAATGAACCTAAAAACTTAGATAAACCCTGATCTGAGTTTTTAAATAGCCCCACTTTTTCAGCTTGGCTTTGTAAATTTAAGCTACTGATTAAGCCCTCTACGATACCACGCACAATTTTTGCCAAAATATAACCGACAAAAACAATTACACCTGCAATGAAAATATTAGGTAAATAAGAGATGGCTTCATTCAACATAGATTGAACAGGAACCAATAATCCTTGTAAGCCTAAAATCGACAGAACAATCGGCAGGAACAACAACAAAATCAACCAGTAAACAATATCAGCAATGTTATGACTGATTGGGCTAACACCCACATCTGCACTTAGCTTTTCATCAAGTTGAGTACGATCCAAAGCTTTTTTTAGCCCAACCTTGACGAGGTTTGCTACAATCCAACCAATGAATCCTATTGCTACAGCAGCCAATAGTTGCGGGATAAACAATAAGAATTGTTGAATCATCAAACTGAATGGGCTACTCACACTGTTCAAATTCAGTACATTGAGCGCGCCAATGACAGCAATGACCATGACCACCCAGAAAATAATTCTGGAAAGGATACTTTCGATGTTTGAACGATGCCCTGTGGCAGAAGATAATTTCGAATTTGTTCCCAGTTTCTCTAGGATTTTTCTAAAACCTGCTGCGACAATTAATGCAATAATCCATCCGACAATCAGGATAGCTACAGCGGCTAAAATTGGGTGAAATTGATTCCAATAATACATGGCATCAAAATTCCCCTGAGTGTGTAAAATTTCATTCATTTTTATTCCCTCAAGTCATAGATTTATAACAATTTGAGTGTGCTCAAATGACTCCAAGCATCATTCTTATTTTCAACAGAAAGCGTGATGAACTACTCTTTTACTTTATAATTTGCTTATATAACGATCAATTTTTACTGCATAAATACAACAAAACAAAGCATAAATACTAAGCAGAATCAAAAAACCCTAGCTTGCTGACTAGGGTTTCTGCTTAATGTATAGTTTAAATTATTGATAAGTTTTAAATTAGAGCCAATCGGCCGCCATATAAATAAGCAATGATACGAGAAATAATCCCACAAGAATAAGCATATAAATTGGTAGGCGATTCTTATGTGTAATCTCTTCATTACTGGTTACGTAAGATGGTTTATTGAAATCGTGTCTCATGACATCCACCTCCATCAACTTGATGTATTTTTATACTATCAGTCTATTCATCAACTTTGTGTAAAATATTTTAAGTAAAAGTAAATTTTAATCTAAAGCGGTAAGAGACAGATAAATGGGCTATAATATGTACCCCCATTTTTGTTGACTATTGTATATATGGCATATCAACGACAAAGTGTCGCACTCGATTTAGACACCGATGTCACTCATCAATGCTTCTTACATACATCTAGAGATGATCATTTAATCGGAATCATTGAGTTTAGTAAGCCTAGCTATATTTTAAAGTGGGGAGATCTGGAATATTTCCGTAGACGTACTGATGAATTTTCAGTAATGCCCTTCCCCGAATGTATCAATGCCATGATCATTGACATTCGTAATATCAACTCCTTTCTTGACAATGAAGTTCCTATTATTCCTTGGCGCTTACTCGAAGAAGACTGTCCAATACGTCTGGTCGTGCCTCAAGATCGTTTAGAACATTATGCTGGTATTTTTGAACCCACTTGGCTGACCACTGATATTGAAGTCGCGATTCAGGAGTTACGTGAATTTATGGATATGTTTGTGCATTGATCTTTAGCTAGCACACCAGCAAACCTAATTTTCATTCTCAAACATTTTTGCCGCCATTCGTTTTGCTTGCGTTCCATAAAACCAATAAGTAATTAAAAAGAGCGGAACGGCAAGCAAAAGAAGCATAATAAGTATCGTGCTCAAAAATCGGATATTTTGCATATAAGCAATGAATGATTGCCAAATTTCAGGGTCGTTGCGAGAAAAAAACCAGATGCCCGCGAAAACGCCCAATACATTATAACTCCAGAAAATGAGCGTAAAACCTAAGGTTAAATTTCTACGTTCTTGATCGGTTGGTGCTCGATGTTGTTGTTTTAGAAAACGATACAATACAATAATCATGGCAAGTAAATAAGGTAGCGCAGTGAACACACCTGCAATCTCATTGGGTAAAATTGCCGCCAATATGCCAGCAATCATTGTTAACACTAAACAAAGTAGAAAAAACCATAAAAAATATTTATTTAAAGAGACCATAGTGTCAACTTAAATTGCAATGAGACCGACATTATAAAATTTTTTAAATTTTTTTTCATTTTCTTGTCAACCAATCAGAAACTGTTGTCGTTATATAAGTATAAGGTCTGCAGCAACCAAGTTTATTGCACGGCATCCGCAGTTAAATTTGGAGACCTTAACTCCCCCAGAGAGACTAAAAACTTATGCTTCTTCAAGATTTAGAATAGCAGCCTGAATCTTTATAAACGAAGTATTTTGGCCGACGATTTACTCATCACTCGAATCGTCGGCTTTTGTTTTTTTACATTTGATCTTTTCTATGTCTTGTGTAAAAAATGGCGTGGAATTTATGAAAGTTGTTTGAGCTTAAGTTGTTGCGATACTTTTAAAATTGCCAAGAATCCTGCGACAGTAAAAGCCAACATCAATATCCCCATATTGAATAAGTGATTCCAGACTAAAAAGTTCAACACCACACCACCCAATAAACCACAAGCAAACTGCATACTGCCCATAATTGCACTGGCTGTACCTGCTCTTGAACCTTGTTCTGACATCGCTAAAGCCATCGCATTAGGTCCTGTAAAACCGATCCCTGAAACTGTTAGGAACAAACCGAGCATCACCATTGCCAATGGTGCTTGTGCGATTAAACCAGTTCCTACAATAATTAATGCACCTGCAACCTGAATCAATCCCCCCATGGTTAAACGGCGGATCACTGAAAAACGATTGGCTAAACGTTTATTGATTGAGGACAGTAAAATAATACCAAAAGCATTAAAACCAAAAGCTATTGCGAACTGTTGTTGTGTTAAATGATAGCCATCCATCAATACCGCTGCTGCGGAGCTGATATAACAAAATAGCGCAGCCCCTGTAAAACAACCTGCCATCATTGGAAAGCGAAAACTTCGATCTTTAAAAATAGCAGCATATAAAATAAAAACCTGACTAAAATTCAGTTGAAGTCTACGTGATGGCGCTAAAGTTTCTTTAAATAAGAAATGAACACAGGCTAAGCAGATCAAGCCAATTAAAAATAAAGCAACAAATACTGTTTGCCAGTGAAAGAAATACAGAATTGCAGCACCTATAGATGGCGCAAGAATAGGCGCTATTCCCATCACAATCATCATGCTGGCAAAAGCTTGAGCAGAACCTTGAACATCTAAACGATCTCGAATGGCTGCGCGTGCCATGACCACACCTACACAACCGCCCAAAGCCTGTAAAATTCGCGCAGCAATCAATGACCAATGATCAGGAGCTAAAACGCATAATAAGCTGGCAAAAGCGAATAAGGTCATACCAAAGTAAAGTGGCTTTTTACGACCTATGCGGTCGCTGATCGGACCATAGATCAACTGCCCTACAGCCAAGCCCAAGAAATATGCAGGTAAAGTATTGGCAACTTGTTGGGTGGTGACATTAAAATCTTGCGCCATTTGTGGGAGTGCTGGCAAATACATATCGATAGATAAAGGACCTAACGAGGTAAATAGTGCCAAAAGCATAATCCAACCTGTTGAATACTGTTGACCAGCGTTTTTTTCAGACATAGATCGTTTATAATTTCATACTAAATATTGCGAACAAGTTTACACTGTCCATTGTAAGATGTGTCACAAAGATAAGTGAAAAATCACCTCAGCAATAAAACAAGCACCCCAGCAATAACACCGTATCGATTGAATAAGGATTTCCTTTGAACACATGGCTGTTAAAACTACGAAAAGCCACCTATAACACAAGTTTCATGTATAACTTGAGGATGGTCATCGCCTTTACAGGCACTGCTTTTGTCCCTTATTTATTGGGTCAGCAGTTGATGACCATTCCATTGACCTTGGGTGTGGTTGCCGCAGGTCTGAGTGATATTGATGACCGCTTTTCAGTGCGGATCATGAATTTGATTTATACCTATATCGGATTTTTTATCACCGCTGCCTCAGTGAGTTTGTTGTTCCCTTATCCTGTACTTTTTGCTTTAGGTTTAATTGTTTCTTGTATCGGATGGATTTTATTGGGTTCTTTGGGACGACGCTATGCCACCATTTCTTATGGCTGCTTGGTCGTTTCAGTTTATTCTATGCTTGGCGTTCATCTTTTTGAGCATTGGTATATCCAACCTAGTCTGTTAGTGATTGGGGCGATTTGGTACGGTCTCATTTCCACCATCAGTTTTTTGCTCTTCCCAGTACGTCAGGTTCAAGACAAGCTGTCCCAATGTTTTTCATCATTGGGTAATTTTCTTTTTTCCAAATCCAACTTATTTGATGTCGATATGACAGCGACCAGTTACCAAGACAGCATGATTAGCCTGTCCATGGAGAATGGTCAGCTGATTAGCATTTTTAACGATATGCGCACAGCACTACTCACCCGTCTCAAAGGCGACCGTGGGCAACGTGATACACGGCGTAGCTTGCAATATTACTTTGTAGCGCAAGATATACATGAGCGTGCGGATTCAGCACATATTGATTATCAAAAACTGGCAAAAATGTTTGAACATAGTGATGTTTTATTTCGCTTTCAACGTATTTTGGCACTACAAGGCAAAGCATGTAAGGATTTAAGTGATAGCATTTTACATCGGACCACATACCAACATAACGCCCGCTTTGAATATGCCTTTAAAAATTTAAAACAGTCTTTAAATAAGCTCAGAAAAGAAGAACACTATGACCTCATTTGGATCAACTCATTATTTGCACTTTATCAAAACTTAAAATCTATCGATGCCCAATTACAGAACTTAGAGACTGAACGTCATATTAAATATGATCAAAATAAAAATGTTGAACAACAACTGAAAGATGATGATTTAAAAGGCTGGGATGATATTGTTATCCGTATTAAACAAAATTTAACCCCTGAATCGGTCTTGTTTAGACATGCGATTCGGGTTTCTGTGGTTTTATTTATCGGTTACGTTTTTGTGCAATTGACCAATATTCAATATGGTTATTGGATCTTATTAACAGCACTTTTTGTCAGCCAACCAAATTTCAATGCCACCAAACGCCGCCTAAGATTACGTATCGTGGGGACACTCGGTGGCATTATTTTAGGTTATGCCATCTTATTCTTTGTACCTTCCATTGAAGGGCAACTGTTGTTGCTTGTGATAAGTGGTGTGTTATTTTTCGACCTCCGCAGTAAACAATACGCACAAGCTACAGCGTTCATTACCATCATGGCACTGATCAACTTTAACTTAGATGGGCTGGGCTTTGAAGCAGCTCTACCCCGTATGATTGATACGGTGATTGGGTGTGCCTTGGCATGGTTTGGCGTGAGCTTTATTTTTCCAGATTGGAGATTCCGTCGTTTGCCAAGAACCATTCAACGTTCTCTGGAAGCGCAATGTAATTATTTGGCTGATGTTGTTACTCAATATCATCAGGGACGTAACAACAGTTTAAACTATCGAATTGTTCGTCGAGCAGCCCACAATACAGATGCTGAAGTTGCATCATTGATTTCAACTTTAGCAACGGAACCAGATTTTGACCAAAGTCAAAAAACATTGGCTTTTGAGTTTTTATGCTTAAATCATACCTTCCTTAGTTATATCGCTGCATTGGGTGCACATCGTGAAAAAATCCAGGATCAGCAAGTTTTAAATCTACTGGATCAAGCTTTGGATGATATCCGTGGTGCCTTGTTACGGGATGAAATGCCTGATTTAACAGCACATAATATGCTGCAAGCGATTCGTACCCGTTTGGGGCAGTCAGAAGCAGATGACTCTAAGTCATTGATTATTCTTCAACAACTTTCATTAATGTTTAGTATCCTCAAACAATTGAGTAGCCTCAAACAAAATTTAAGCCATGCCCGTGACGATCAATCTACAGAATTAGCTTCTTTATAAAAGAGCGTAAAATTTGCCTAGATATTTGGTACAATAGGCGCACTAAATCTTGGGATTTAGTGCTAAACTCTGACTAGATTTACATACATTACTGACACTATGACTGCCAAGAATATTTACGCTTATACCTTACAACCAGTTCCATACGAAGTATCGGAAGCCGAACAACGTAGTGCTCAACTTGCGATTTGGCGCAGTACCAATAAAATTGGGACTAAAGCTTGGGCAATCATGGGTGTCGCTGTTGTCCTTTCAATCTTGGGTATTGCGTTAATTAAAAACTACTCGACCATTATTTTTTGGGTCATTCTTGCCTGTGTGGCGATTTATCTCTTAGTGCGCAAATTTGGGCTTGAATGGTATGTAAAACGTAAGATGAATGAGTTTCCAGTTCAAGAAATCAAAGGTGTCAAACTCGGTGTACAGCCAAGCGGTATCGTAATGCGTCAGCAAATGGGCGTACAAGAAGGTGTCGGTACGATTGGCTGGAAAGATGTTTATGAATGGTATAACACACCAGAATTTTTACTTGTGAATTTTAAAGTAAAAGGTCAGCAAGGTGCGTATATTTTACCTAAGCGTATGGACAGCAAAAATTTTCCATTCGAGACTTTACGCAAACATCTTAAAGAATCAGTCGGTGAAGCAAAAACACTGTAAACCGTAAAAACTTCACAAAACCTCCATCGTTGGAGGTTTTTTTACATTTATGATGACTATTTTAATAAAAATGATAATGAGAATAAATATTATCTGCAAAATTCATTATCTCTCCTAGATATTCAGCTATAATCTGTGATCAAACAATTCTTCCCTTTCCATCACCATGTTTAAAAAGACTTTTTTCCAAATACACTGGTTTTTAGGCATTACAGCGGGCTTGATCCTTTCGATTATGGGGGTTACTGGTGCAATCTATTCTTATGAACAACCGATTCAAAGATGGTTAAATCCAGACAGTTTTACTGTAAAAGTTGAAAATCATGCAAAGTTAACTCCTGCTGAAATTTATCAACATTTTCAAGTTCAAAATCCTGAAATGAAGATTAACAGTATCACTGTCGCCAAAGCACCTGAAGAAGCGTCAAATATTAATATTGTTAAAGAAGGTGCACGTAGAGGGTATACCATGATGGTTAACCCCTATACAGCAGAAATCTTGCCTGAAGTTAAAGGCAAAGATTTTTTCCAATTTATCCAGCAACTTCACCGTAATCTCACTGTAGGCGAAGTCGGCAAACAGATTACTGGTGCAAGTACATTGATGCTGATCTTCTTTGTACTCAGTGGCTTATATCTTCGCTGGCCAAAAAAACATTCTTTCAAACAATGGTTTGCAATAAAGCCTAAACTCAAAGGTCGTAATTTCCTTTGGGATTTGCATGCAGTGGTTGGAACTTGGGTTGTTATTTTCTATTTACTTCTAGCATGTACAGGGTTGTATTGGTCATATGACTGGTGGCGTGACGGGATGTTCAAGGTGATGGGCGTTGAAAGACCTCAACCCGAAATGCAAGCACCTCGCATGGGTGAAGGCAAAGGGCGCCAAAGCAATACCGCAGACCCGCAACCAACACGTACACCGTCCAATCTTTCAGCACAAGGACGTGATCAACATCCGCGTGGTGGTCATCGAGAAGCGAATGAAGGGCTAAAACCTGAACAGATTCAACAAGTCCTAATACAAACATGGAATGGTTTTAACTCACAAATCAAACGTGATTATTCGACCCTAACAATTTCGATTCCTAAAAAAGCTGATGGTAAGGTCGAACTGACATTTGTTGATGCAATTCCTCAACACGAGCGCGCACGAAACAAAGCGATTTATGATTATCAAAAAGCTCAAATTGAAAAAGTTGATTTATATGAAGTTAAACCGCTGAATGAAAAAATCATGAGCAGTATGTTACCTGTTCATCGCGGTAGCTTTTTTGGTCCAGTGTTCCAATTCATCATTATGCTTGCCGCATTGGCAATGCCGTTGTTCTTTATCACGGGATGGATGTTGTACTTAAAACGTCGTAAACAAAAGAAATTAACCCTTGCGGCAAAACAATCTGGCTCAGCAATTCAAATTGATCCGGATGCAACTCCGTGGTTAATTGTTTATGCTTCACAGACAGGTGTATCTGAACAATTGGCATGGCGTACTTCTATCAGTCTACAAGAAGCACATCAACCCACTACAGTAAAATCTGCTCAACAGCTTTCTGAAGAAGATTTAAAACAAGCAAAACAAGTTTTATGGATTGCCAGCACTTATGGTACTGGTGAAGCACCTGATTTAGCATCACATTTTGAGAAGAAGTTAATGAGTAAATCATTAGATCTGTCTCATCTCAAATATGCCGTTTTAGCCTTAGGCTCGCAAGACTATCCTGAAACTTACTGTAGTTTTGGTCATCGTATAGATCACTGGTTAAAACAATCTGGCGCACAGCAATTATTTACGACCATCGAAGTGAATAATGGCAGCAATAGCGATATTCAACAATGGAATAAAGCTTTAATTCAAGCCACCAAACTTGACCTGCAAACCATGTCGATTGATAAAGTGTTTGATCAATGGCATTTGAGCAAACGAGAATTACTCAATCCAGAGAGCTTGGGCGCACCAGCTTTCAACATTGAACTTCATGCCTGTCATGAAACAGTCTGGCAAGCAGGTGATATTGCAGAAATACAAACTGGAAATAGCCTTGAGCGTATTCAACAATTTTTAGATAAATACCAAATTAATCCAGATACAGCTGTCGATTCACATGAGCAACAATCGATTAAAAATATCCTTTGGGATCGAGACTTAACTGTCGAAGTTGAGCCTTTTGCCAATATGGAGCATTTACTTGAGCAGTTGCCTACCCTGCCTACTCGTGAGTACTCCATTGCCAGTATTCCAAGTCAGCAGGTATTACGTTTAGTGGTTCGTCAACAACGTGATGCTCAAGGTGAACTTGGTTTAGGTTCAGGCTGGTTGACCTCACACTTAAAATTGCGTGACAAAGTTGCGTTAAGAATTCGCAATAATGATTCATTCCATCTAATCACGGATAATCGCCCGATTATCTGTATTGGAAATGGAACAGGGATTGCAGGTTTAATGAGTTTAATCCATGCCCGTGTTCGCTTGGATTATACGGAAAACTGGTTAATTTTTGGTGAACGTCAGCAAGCACATGATTTCTTCTTCAAAGAGACTATTCAAGCTTGGCAAAATACAGCAATGCTACAACGAATCGACTTGGCTTTTTCCCGTGATCAAGCAGAAAAAGTCTATGTTCACCATAAACTGCGTGATCATGCTGATGAAGTTCGGAAATGGATTGCCAATGATGCCGTGATCTATGTTTGCGGAAGCATTGAAGGTATGGCAAGCGATGTTGATCAAGCTTTGATTGATATTCTAGGGCAAGATACAGTTGAACAATTACGCCTAGATGGACGTTATCGACGTGATGTTTACTAAGCTACTTATAGCATCTAAACAGTTCTAAATAAGCCCATCAAACCGAGCAAAATTGCTCGGTTTGTTTTTCACTAACCTCAATTGCTATAGATCGTTTACAATGTGCGCTGGATGACATTATTTATCACAGACCATGAACAAAAATAAACTATTGCGTTTAAGCCTATTCATTATCGGCTTATTATTATTTCTTGATGGCTTTATTTTGCTACTGTATAAAAAAATTCATCTAGGCACTCTCTTACCCTTATTGATTGGTTTGGGCTTTATCTGCACCGCCGTATGGGGAAAGGTAATCCAACAATATCTGGCACATCACAGCAAACTTAAAAAACTCTGGCGTTTAGGCTGGTCTGTGTTTGGAATTTGGTTGATCAGTCTCATTGGCTTTTTTGGCTATATCCATTTTAAAACACAACAAAATCATGCTGAGAATGGTTTAGATGCAATCATTGTTTTAGGTAGTGGAATAACACAAGGTAAAGCGTCACCTACACTCGCCAAGCGCTTAGATCGTGCAGGGAATATTGCACAACAACAACCACAAACATCGATTATTGTAAGTGGTGGGAAAGATTTTGGTGAGATTAAAACTGAGGCTGAAATTATGTCCAACTACTTAGAGGAAAATTATAAGATTCAACCCCATAGAATTCTTCAAGAAAATAAAAGTACCAGTACAGATTTAAACCTCAAGAACAGCCAAGCTATTTTGCAGCAGCATGATTTGTCTTTAAATTCAAAAATTGCAATTGTCACCAGTGATTTCCATACGCTACGTGCAGCGGCGATCGCAAAAAAACAAGGTTATCGCAACTTCATCACGATTGGGGCCGAAACACCCTTGAGTACTCGATATAACGCATGGTTAAGAGAATATTTTGCATATATCAGCGGTTGGGTACTTGGAGAGTATTAAATTAAATACAACGCCATTCACTCCATCTATCAAGGATGTATCCGAATCTTGCGTGGTAAAGGGATTCGGGTTTGATCTCGAAAAAGCTCAGGTTGAGCTATGTAAAGCTGATATAAATAACTTTTTATGTCCAACAAGAACTTACGTCCTGACACCAAAATATTCTGCCCTTCAGGGGTTAAATTGATTGACAGCAAAGTATCATTTTGTTGAATAAAAGGAATCATTTGCTCGATAAAAGAAATAAAATTGACTTCCTGAACATCGAAACGGCTCCAGTTGTCTTTGACCAATAATTGCGCCAGACTCTTACTGTGCCATACCGCTACAGCTTGTTGTCCTGTAGGAGTTGCACATAAAGCCCAACCTTCATCATAAAGTGCAAAAACTTTAGCATCAGACACTATTTTTTCGATAAATGCCTTATATTGATCTGTCGCTTGAGCAGTATTTTTCTGTACCGAAGACGCAGCCTTGCGTTGATATGGATTTCGCATAAGATACTTATTTTTAAAATAATTATATAGATATTCTACACAAAATTTTAAAATAAATAAATAGAAGAAAGAAAACTTGGTGGGCGCTGACGGGATCGAACCGCCGACATTCTGCTTGTAAGGCAGACGCTCTACCAACTGAGCTAAGCGCCCTGAGGAGAATAAACAATGTTGCACTGCTTAAACTAAATGAGATGTAAAAAGAACAATCATTTTACATTTGAATATCTTAATCTCAGGATATCAAGATAAATGGCGCAGCGGACGGGACTCGAACCCGCGACCCTCGGCGTGACAGGCCGATATTCTAACCAACTGAACTACCGCTGCACTGTATATGGTGGGCGCTGACGGGATCGAACCGCCGACATTCTGCTTGTAAGGCAGACGCTCTACCAACTGAGCTAAGCGCCCTGAGTGAAGATCAACAGAGATCACCCTGTTTAAACTTTAAAAATGATGCATGGAACAAACGAAAACGTTATATCTAAACATCTCCATTTATCTTTACCTCAGGAATCAAGATAAATGGCGCAGCGGACGGGACTCGAACCCGCGACCCTCGGCGTGACAGGCCGATATTCTAACCAACTGAACTACCGCTGCGTTTTATATGGTGGGCGCTGACGGGATCGAACCGCCGACATTCTGCTTGTAAGGCAGACGCTCTACCAACTGAGCTAAGCGCCCTAAACGAGTCAATAAATAAAAATCTATCTACACTCTAATTAGGTTATTACACCTGTTCACAATTTTTCTGTAAAGTGGCGCAGCGGACGGGACTCGAACCCGCGACCCTCGGCGTGACAGGCCGATATTCTAACCAACTGAACTACCGCTGCACTTCAACATATTATTGCGATACAAACGATTCTTGAATTTAATGGCGCAGCGGACGGGACTCGAACCCGCGACCCTCGGCGTGACAGGCCGATATTCTAACCAACTGAACTACCGCTGCACTAAATTCAACGTTAAAGCTTGGTGGGCGCTGACGGGATCGAACCGCCGACATTCTGCTTGTAAGGCAGACGCTCTACCAACTGAGCTAAGCGCCCTAACGACTTCATCGTTTGTGAGGTGCATTATAGAGAATCTTTACTGTGTGTCAAACGCTTTTCTCTATGTTTTAAGTATTTTAGGCGTGAGTGATTAAAAAATAGATCATTTTAATTTAATTTATTCTTTTTTGTTTATTATTTATCTATTTATCAAATATCCATTCAACAGCTATTATTGTCTTTCATTCGTAGGTTAAGTGATATTTCCAGTATTACAGCTTTATTGTATGACGACTTTAAAACTCTTTTAGAGGTTTGGGCATATTTAAAATCTACCCAATCACTGCTGGTCCTGCTGCTTCCCCGTTAAAACAGAACGAGGTTCAGGACGTAACCACAACCAGACTGCGACAATAAACATCGTGAGATCAGTGAAAATTTTGACGGCCAAAGGTGCATTGGTAAAGAGCATAATAATGCCACTGATCAACATCATGATACTGGCAATCCATTTCGCTTTACGTGGCACAGTACCATTCTCTCGCCATGCTCGAAGTGTTGCACCATATTTAGGATGATTCATTAACCATGCATCAACTTGAGGCCAACCTTTTGAGGCTGCCCATGCAGCTAAAATCAGAAAAACTGTGGTTGGCATTCCAGGTAATAATGCGCCAATAAATCCAAGCACAATAAATAACACCACCAATGTTCGCCAAAACAAAATTTTCATAGCTTCACTCAATCTACGCACAACCCAGTATAACGTTCAAATGATATACGCTGTATATTTTCAAACGGCACTGCTCATTTTATTTTAGAATCATGTTGTTCATTATTTCCGATACTCAACAAATTAAACTTGCATCTCGATAAGCTTCTTTGCTTGAATCACCACATTATGCTCTCTTTATTTAATCCTAAGTTTCAACCTGAGATGTGATGCAATGACAGATTATTTTGAACCCTGGTTGAAATATCAGCATCCGATTGTCCGTCAATTGGCTTTTTGCATTGCCAGTCCAAATATTATTCAAGCACTCCCTGATGAATTGCAGATTCACCATCATTTTGAATTACATAATACTGAGTTTTGGCAACAACAATTTCTCGCCTATCAAACACGCTTAGATGACTTGGACCAAAATCCAACAACATTAATTGAGTTTGTTCAACAACTCAAAAGTACGCGTTTAGGTTTACGTTTTGAATATTTGTTCTGGTTTTGGCTACAAGATGAAGCCAATCCACATTACCAACTGATTCAACATAGTATTCAAATCATTGAGGGGAAACATACAAAAGGAGAAATTGATTTTTTGGTGTTAAATCGTCTAACCCAACAAATTGAGCATTGGGAAGTTGCTTTAAAATACTATTTAGGTGAAGCAGATTTACATTTAGCACGTTGGTATGGCTTAAATCGTAGTGATACTTTATTTCGTAAATTAAATCATTTCTCTGAAAAACAATTTCAATTTAGCCAAGTTTTAGATCGAAACATCGAAAAAAAATGCGCTGTACTCAAAGGACAATTGTATATCCCCTATTTTAGACACACCGCCCCACTCCCTTCATGGATTAATCAACAACGTAGATTGGGACAATGGGGACAGCACATTGAACAAGGTTTATATCGCTTACAGCGACATGAATGGATTTGTCCAGATTTAAAACAAAGTTCAACAACTGCTAAATGGTGGTGCAATGGCTTGTACCATGACCATCATACCCAGCAATTTTATATGTATCGCCAAGCACCTTTATTATCTTCTCTTGACACAAAGACTTAATTATTCACGTTTTTCATACAGTGCTTTACGAATCCACTCATAAAAGCATAACGATATATTTCAAATAATTTCGTATAGTATAAATGTAATTAACGCGTGAAACACGGAGATAGTAATGAAAAAAATTTTAGCAGTTTCAATGTTATTCGCTTTTGTTTTGTCTGGCTGTAACACTTTTAAAGGTGTTGGTAAGGATGTGTCTAAAGCGGGGGATGCGGTTACGAATTCTGCAGAAAAAGTTGAAAATAAGATGTAATTCACAACCACCAAAATTTGATTTTTGGAAAGCCTTATCTGCCACAGATAAGGCTTTTTCATGCTTATTTAAAAGCTTTTAGACTTTCTCTGCTTTTGGGTTTTCATTCAGTTTTATCTTCCTCTATTATATTGTTCAATTTTCTTACTTGATCAATGTCCATGAATCGTTCGGATACCTTAGAACTCAGTTTACAGCTTCTTCGTCAACCCTCTGTGACACCTGTAGATCACAATTGCCAAAACATCATGGCAGATCGTTTGTCTGCAATTGGTTTTAATATTGAAAATATGCGTTTTGAAGATGTAGACAATCTTTGGGCAAGACGTGGAACTAGCTCGCCAGTTTTCTGCTTTGCAGGTCATACCGATGTTGTTCCAACAGGTCATTTAGATGCTTGGCAATCAGATCCATTTTTACCAGAAATCCGCGATGGTAAGCTCTATGGTCGCGGTAGTGCCGACATGAAAACAGCCTTGGCAGCAATGGTGGTTGCCTCTGAACGTTTTGTTAAAAACCACCCTGACCATAAGGGTTCTATTGCTTTTTTGATTACCTCTGATGAAGAAGGTCCTTCAATCAATGGTACTGTCAAAGTGGTCGAAACATTAGAAGCCCGTAATGAAAAAATGACATGGTGTCTGGTTGGTGAACCTTCAAGCACCTCTACCCTTGGTGACATCGTTAAAAATGGACGTCGTGGTTCATTGAATGCCGTCTTGACAGTAAAAGGTAAACAAGGTCATGTTGCCTATCCTCATTTGGCAATTAATCCGATTCATACCGCATCCAAAGCCTTAGCAGAACTTTGCGATACTGTTTGGGACAACGGCAATGAATACTTCCCAGCAACCTCGTTCCAAGTATCTAATATTCAAGCAGGTACAGGCGCAACCAATGTTGTTCCAGGTACAATGACAGTAACCTTTAATTTCCGTTACTCCACTGAAGTCACAGCAGATCAACTCAAAGCTCGTGTGCTAGAGATACTTGATCGCCATCAAGTGAGCTATGATATTGAATGGACACTTTCAGGTTTACCATTTTTGACACCTGTAGGTGAATTGGTGAATGCCGCACGAACTGCCATTAAAAACGTAACAGGTACCGACACCGAGCTTTCCACTAGCGGCGGTACTTCTGATGGACGTTTTATCGCTCCCACTGGTGCACAAGTACTTGAACTGGGCGTACTTAATGCAACCATCCACCAAGTTAATGAACACGTGAATATTGATGAACTAGAGCCATTGGCTGAAATTTATGAACAAATTTTGGTTGAGTTGCTTGCGTAACGCATTCAAACTGTTTGATCAAGATTTTAAACCATTTCAGCTTGTAACAAGAGGGTATATGTAGATCATAGAATCATTCATTGAACATGATGCGCAAAGTTTGATTATTTGATTGACCCATAGACCATCATGACTGGTAACATCAAAAACCCCATCCTAAAACAAGCGATCCTAAAGCAGAGAGTCATGAGGTTGATCAAAACAGAATGACTCCGGATGGGGGTATAACTGCCCCTCAACCGACAAAGTAACAAACAATTTAAACCGAGAACTGGCTAATAGGCACATCGTCAAAAAAACCATGATCTCATATGTTGAATAAGTTGCTAGAGAAACTGTTCATCAAGTTTAATTAACCTGAGTTCGATAAAAATTCTTGATGAAATATGATACTCGGAAACGTCATCCGCAGTTGTTTGAGGCAGAACTACTTTTATAAAGTATTGTTTCTGCGACTGATTGAATGTGTTGCTGGTGGTTTACGAGTTTTGCGGTGAGCAGCGATGACGCTGCGCAAGATGGTTGCCCTTGCGGAGCTTCGCTCCTCATCCCGAAAGAAAAGATACAAGTAGGGCGAGCCGCAGGCTGATCCTGAAATTGGGTGAAAACTCAGCAAGACTCCGCCGAGACTTATTGTTTTTCAACAAGTTGAAGATGTGATTGCATCGAACTCACGTTAATTAAAGTGCTTCTCCAAATATCAAAATCCTGCCCTTTCATTGATCATGTTGATCAAAATCTAGAATCCTGTTTAAGCAATATTTGGTGCTATACCAGAAATATCACAATTGATGTTATTTGGCAGATAGACTATTGCAAAATGATATAGATAAAATGCTTGGACAGTAAAACGAATGCTTTAGTCAATCTGTTGAAAAATGCATACAACAAAATATCATTTCTCTTGATCAATAAAATGAACGTTAAGAATACGTTGCTAGATGATATAAGCTTTCAATGCCATATTCTACGCCTAAAGGTTAAATAGATTTGCAAGGATAGAAATCAAAATCTTTGTATGAATAATCAGGTGATTTTGCTATATCTTGAAAAATGAAATTTAGCCCATCAATCAAAATACCAGATATTTAAAAATATTATAAAAACATCAATTTAGACTATATAAAAAATTAGATTCTTCTAAAAATATAAACGCCCTATGAAGCTCATCGGGCGTTTATATAAAATCACTGTCAACCTATTTTAAGGTCATTCATTATTTACTTTTCAAATGTGACATATCGAGCAACACATTAGCAGCCTCATTCACAAAAGTCTCTTCTTCAGGCAGCGCTGGACGTTGATTTGCTTTCATTTTAGCTCTGGACTCTGCCAATGCATCTAAACTGGCTTGATAGCTTTCCCAATTCGAATAAGGTTTCAAGCCTGTCGCAGCACGACGTTTGTTTTCAGCAGCTAAAGTTTTCATTTCAAGTGCAACCAACTCTGCTTTACGTTTATCAATATCCAAAGAAATACGTTTTTGATCTTTGGTTTCTTGAGCAATTGCTTTACGTGTTTCTAGATATTGAAATTGAGGGTCCTGACTTACACGCACCTTAGATTTTTGATCGAGTTGCGCCACATAAGGTTGAATTGAACCTTCACGCTTAAATGGTGCTGTTGGAATGGTATCCCATTTCAAAGCATTCTTCGCTTTACGCTCGCCGAACTCTTCATCATAGATGTCAACCAGTTTGATGTCAGGAATCACACCTTTATTTTGCGTACTTCCACCCGTAACGCGGTAGAACTTACGTTGCGTCAATGTTGCTTGACCATAAGCCAAACTATCCAACTGAACTTGCGCAGTTCCCTTACCTGTTGTGGTACTTCCCAGAATCACGGCGCGGTCATAATCCTGAAGTGCAGCAGAATAAATTTCACTTGCGGATGCAGAAGCTAAATTCACCAGTACAGCCAAAGGACCCGCATAGGTTTGTGCACCACCATCTGTGTCTTCAAACACGCTGACATTGCCATTACCATCACGAATTTGGACGACAGGTCCTTCTTTAATCACTTGCCCAATCATTTTGGCAACTTCTTCTAAAGAACCACCTGGGTTATTACGCAAGTCTATGATAATCCCTTCTACATTTTGAGCAGCCAGTGCTTTTAATGCTTTGTTGGTATCTTCAGATACAGAACGATATTCTGTACCTGCACGACGAGCACGATAGTTCAAGTAGAATGATGGAATTTCTAACACACCAAATTTATGTTTTTGCCCATCACGATTGATTTCAACTGTACGTGAACGTACACCGGCATCTTCTTCTTGGATAACATCACGAGTAATGGTCACAACGCGAGCTTGGCTCATCGAAGCACCAGCGCCAAGTAATTTCACAGAAACTTTGGTTCCACGTTTACCACGAATCAAACCAACAATTTCAGAACTTGGCCAGCCAATCACATCAACCATTTTGTCGCCATCTTGAGCAACACCAATAATCCGATCACCCGACTTCACTTGTCCTGTTTTGCTTGCAGGTCCGCCATCTACGATGGTTTCAATCTTCGTATAGTCTTCATTGCCACGTTCAGGGCGAATGGACACACCAATCCCCTCAAGTTGTAAGGTCGTTTGGCGATTCAACTCCATCGCATCAACAGGCGGGAAATAATTACTATGTGGATCATAGGTTAATGTCATTGCATTGAGGATACGTTCAAGCACATCATCGCTCTTAGTCCGACCGATTCGTTCCAATTGACGTGTATAACGTTTAGTTAAGGTCTGAACAGGCGTTAGATCTTCAGATGCAGCTAAATCTTGCCCGTTGGCAAGCGTTGGATCGTCTTTCAATGCTTTTTGTTTAGCTTGATCTTCTTGTTTTGCAATGGTGAGATTAATCAACTGCGAAACCAGCATTTTGCGCCAATAATTCTGTAATTCAGCTTTACTACCAAAAAATGCAGCTTTTTCACGGTCTGTATCGATAAATTCATTCGGCTGATTTAAGTTTTGTGTTTTTTTCAGTTCAGCCAATTCAAATTCATAAAACTCTTTTAAACGTGCACGATA
Organism: Acinetobacter sp. B-6; assembly: GCF_056930735.1. Lineage (NCBI taxonomy): Bacteria > Pseudomonadati > Pseudomonadota > Gammaproteobacteria > Moraxellales > Moraxellaceae > Acinetobacter > Acinetobacter sp. B-6. The sequence goes on from NZ_JBXPBY010000013.1 coordinate 75,830, forward strand.
ATGTGCATGAATGGCAAAAGGTCCAGACAAATCGCCCGCTTTTAGTTTTGCACCTAACGTTGCGCCATATTGCTTTTTATATTGTTCAATTTCTGAAGCTAAAAATAACGTATGTTCAGGATCAAGACTATCAATATACATATCTAAAATACGATTGGATGTATTGGCATCTAAACGCATGTTTAAATAATGCTGACGATCAATTAATGTTGCCAATTGACGAGTCACAAGTGCTTGTTCTTGTGAAGGATGAAGCGATTGAGCAACGTTTGTAGCATTGGTTTCCGCCATTGCTTGATTGATGGTATGTGTGAAGAACAAACCACCTGTTGCAAGTGCTATAGCGCAAGCGAGAGTTTGAATTTTCATAAATTCTTAATATTTCCTTGGGTTTTCCAATTTCTCTATCGTTTTTCAATCTGAACTCAACAGTTTCAACATCTTAAACGATTTTATCTGTGTGTGTTGTGTAGTTTTAGCATAATCTGTACTGAGTAAATGTAGCAAATCATTGCAGAAATCGGGTATTGTTTCCAAGTTTATATAAATACAACCGTGGATTCCTATGATCGGCGCATTGATGCTTGATATTGCAGGCACAGAACTTACTCAAGAAGATATTGAACTATTACGCGCTCCGCAAGTCGGTGGCATGATTTTATTTTCAAGAAATATAGAATCTCCTGCTCAGGTCCGTGCCTTGACTGACCATATGCGTAAAATTCGCCCAGACATTTTAATTGCAGTTGACCAAGAAGGTGGTCGTGTACAACGCTTAAAAAATGGTTTTACTTTGCTTCCAGCCATGGGGCATTTTGGTCAACTTTACTTAAGCCAACCTGAAAAAGCCATAGCATTGGCTGAGCAATGTGGCTGGTTGATGGCAATTGAAGTGCTTGCTGTTGGGATTGACTTTAGTTTCGCTCCAGTCTTGGATATCAATGACATCAGTGATGTGATTGGTGATCGTGCTTTTGCTAAAAATGTGCAAGATATTGTTCCATTGGCAAGTGCTTTTATGAAAGGGATGCAACGTGCTGGTATGGCAACCACGGGGAAACACTTCCCTGGGCATGGTTCGGTCAAAGCAGATTCACATGTGGCTGCGGCAATTGATCAACGAGATTACCAAGACATTTATGACAATGACATGCAGAGTTTCATCCAAATTCAGGGGCAATTGGATGCCCTCATGCCTGCTCATGTGATTTATGAAAAAGTTGACCCAAACCCTGCTGGATTCTCCGCTTATTGGATTCAAAAAGTATTACGTCAAACTTTAAAATTTGATGGTGTTCTCTTTTCAGATGACTTGAGTATGCAGGCTGCTTGTGTTGCTGGAGGTGCAGATGCTCGTATTCGTGCAGCACTCGAAGCGGGCTGTGATATGGGACTCGTTTGTAATAATCGTGAATCCGCATGTATTGCTTTGGCAGGTATTGAAAACTTACCATTACCAAACCAAACACGTTTAGCACGTATGCGCGGCAAAATTCCCAATATCACCATCGGTGAATCATTTGATTTAGGTGATGAATGGAAAACTGTCAAAAAAGTCATTGAAGAATTCAGAAATTCTCTTTAAAAAGATAGATAAAGTTCCTCCTACAATGCATAGCAGATTGTAGGTAGGACATTTTAAGTTTATTAATCTTGCATTGTGCTCGCTAAAATAACACGATGAATAGTGTGCAAATATTTTTCATTATTCGTGTGGCTTAAAAGGCACTGTAAAGTCCTATATGGAAATCAGGAAGAACGCATCAGGCAACCGTTGAATTTATGATTTGTGTTGCCATATTTGATGTCCCAATTAAAAAAATAATAGTTAAGGAAAACTATGTCAGACCAACAACTTTCAAAACATCGTCATATTTCATTTACCGCACATTATACAGGCTATATTTGGTATCAAATGGGGATTTCCCATCCTTTGCTTGCAACAGCGAAAGGCAAAAGACTGGCTATGATTGCGCATCCCATCGAAAGTTGGGGCGAAAAATTTGTTGGTGGCAGTATGCGCACCACGTTAAAACAACGTCACACCATCTTGGATAATCGTTTACATCAATTGATTGAACAATTCCCTGATTTACAAGTACTTGAAATTGCTGCTGGATTATCTCCACGTGGATGGTGGTTTAGACAACAATACGCTCAAATTGATTATCGTGAATTAGATTTGCCTGAGATGGCAACAACCAAACAAGCAGCATTAAAACAGATAGATCCCGCCAGCCCAGCGGTTTTATCAGTCGACTTATTTACCCAAGACTTTCAAAATGCCTTCAAAGTTTTTGATCCTCAGAAACCCCTCGTTGTGATCAGTGAAGGCTTGATCAATTACTTTAACAAAGACCTTTTAAAACAATTGATCCAATCCATAGCAAATTATGGGCAAGGCTTTAAAGCTTTACACTATCTCACCGACCTATATCCTGAACCTGTCAAAAACAAATTGGCTGCCGTTATCTGGAACAGCAGCAAACTACTGAAATTGATGTCTAGAAGCGCCTTTACTTTTCATTTTATCTCTCCAGAACAAGTCAGACATTTTATCTCTGAAGCAGGTTTTAAAAAGGTTGAAGTGATTCAACCTCGCCTTTATTTCAATCCAGATCATCAACAAAATCCTGAAGAACATCATGGCGACTTAGTGTGGGTGATTGATGCACAATTATAAAAAGTGAGAAATAAAATATAAAAAAACCAGTTCACATTGAACTGGTTTTTATTGCCTCATTAAGCTAAAGCGGTATCTTCAACCCTACAGGTTTGGGCTTGAGTTTGGCGAGTGATAAAGCGTAACAAACGATCTGCATTTTCAAAACTACCATGTTTAAATAGTGCACGAACACCATCTTCACAAGTTTCAAAAATTAGACACTCAATTGCAAATTCGCCCTCATCATCACTCAGATTCAATGCCAAATCTCGAGTATGTTCATTCACAAAACTCAAATCAGGCAGATGATCAAGATCCATTAAAAGTCCAAAATAATTTAAATCAACAATGTGAACGGGAATCACTTTATTAGAATGACGATGCGTTAATTGACGCTGTGGATCAAGCACATGAATCCGAGCCTCCCCACGACGTTCAATATTGTGCATTTGCTCGCGTGTTAAATTGATAATTCCATCCAATCCCTGAATAGATTTCCCTTGCAAATAGGTCGTAAATAAATTCATGGTTTCTTTACGGCGTTGTAATTGTGGCACATGATCCGCATTGGCAATCATGGCAAATTGCATATCTGGGCATTGCAAAGCAAAATGAGCATTTTCATGGGGCAGTGTAAAACTGTCATACTGACCGCATGCCACCAGTGTATTTACACGTGGAACAGGAACGTGGCTCAAACGTAATAAACGATTGCAGTTGATTTCATAACGTTCTTGTTCTGTATTTGAAAACTCAGCCATTTGCTTAAAGAACAATCTTTTCGCGGTAGGCGACATTCGAGTTTTATCGAGTTTGGCATGATTGACCAAATAAAGAATAACGGCTTGACCAAATTCGTCCATCCGTTGCTCTTTCATCAACATTAAAGACTCTTCCAATAACATGCGCCAGCTCTTACGAGTTTCCTGCATGACGCCCATTAAGATCATCTTTTCAACAAGTTCTGGACGTTGGTCAACAAAAAAGGAGGCGATCACCGATCCTAGGGAAATACCAACAACAGCAACTTTTTGAATATTCACGATATCTAGCCACTGTCCCAACATACGTGAAAGATCAGGCAGTTCCAAAGTACCCGCAGATAGACCAGAATCGATATTGGTAATTTGCTGATTCGCTCCCATAGAGGGTAGATCAATGAGAATGACTGGACCACTTTCAAAGAATTGCTCAACACAATATTTATAGGAGTTAAAATTTTGAAATGCCCCTCCCACAATCACAATCGGGGTATTGTGAATAGTTCGTGCATCAGCAATCGCCATATACTCAACTTTCCAACCATCAATCCAAGTTGTCCTGGGTTCCTGTTTGAAACTATTTTTATGGTATATGTCGAAAAAACCAAAGCTTGATAAAGATTGGTGTGATTCTGTGTCCATTTGGATAATGGAATTCATATCCTTCCTCCATCCTTGCTTTATTCTTTTAATATGCAAGATTTCGACCCGCATTATTCTTTCAAATTTGTGATACGTATATGTTCTGTATCACATCAATGTCCTTATTGTTTCATTCTTACAGATGTGTGATTTATACGCAATCGCTAAATTGACCGTCTGTCCAGTTTAAATGGCAAAAACATTGCAAGATATTTAGTGGCTATGCGCGGGGTAAATAAGTTTATTTCAATGAAATACTTCCTTGCCTTTGCTTAGACTGCTACTATCAAAGGGAAATTTTTAAACGATCAAATAAACTGCTATGCAAGATTCAATTGAACAGTATATGCAAACTGTAGGAATTCAAGCCCGTCAAGCCGCTGGTGCTTTGGCAGGTGCGACTACACTTGTAAAAAATAATGCCTTATCTGCTATTTATACTGCTTTGGAAAATAGTGAACCGCAAATCTTAGCTGCTAACCAAATTGACATGACCAAAGGTCGTGACAACAATTTAGATAGCGCTTTACTTGATCGTTTAGAACTTAACCCCACACGCTTCAAAGGCATGTTACAAGGCTTAAAAGATGTAATAGGTCTTGTAGATCCAATTGGTGAAATTACTGATTTGGCTTTTCGTCCAACAGGAATTCAAATCGGTAAAATGCGCGTGCCTTTAGGTGTCGTTGGTATGATCTATGAATCACGTCCAAATGTAACCCTTGAAGCAGCGTCATTAGCACTTAAATCAGGCAATGCCATCATTCTACGCGGCGGTTCTGAAGCACTGAATTCAAATCAGGCAATTGCTCAAGCCATTCAACACGGCTTAAAAGCAGCAGGATTACCTGAAACGTGTGTACAGGTCATCAATACATCTGATCGTGCAGCAGTTGGTCAGTTGATCACGATGTCTGAATATGTCGATGTCATCGTACCACGTGGTGGGAAAGGTCTAATTGAACGTATTAGCAATGAAGCAACAATCCCTGTGATTAAACACTTGGATGGTAATTGTCACGTGTTTGTTGAAGCTCAGGCAGACCTTCATAAAGCACTGCCAATCGCATTAAATGCGAAAACACATCGTTATGGTGTATGCAATGCCATGGAAACTTTATTGGTCGATGAAAACATCGCGGAAGAATTTTTACCTCGTATTGCCGAGCTCTATGCAGAAAAACAGGTTGAATTACGCGGTTGTATCAAAGTTCAAAAGATCTTAGGCAATATCGTAAAACCGGCAAGTGAAGAAGATTGGTATGAAGAATATCTTGGTCCAATTTTGGCAGTAAAAATTGTGACAGGGATTGAAGAAGCCATTCAACATATCAATAAATATGGTTCCCATCATACCGATGCGATCATCACTGAAAACTTTAGTTTAGCACGCCAATTCTTAACTCGTGTAGACTCAAGTTCAGTAATGGTCAATGCCTCTACCCGTTTTGCAGATGGTTTTGAATATGGTTTAGGCGCTGAAATCGGTATTTCAACCGATAAAATCCATGCTCGCGGTCCAGTTGGGCTCGAAGGCTTAACTTCGCAAAAATGGATTGTATTGGGTGACGGTCAAATTCGTCATTAATCGAATTTTTGAAACTTTAAACACTCAGCGTTGTGTCCTACAGCGCTGAGTTTTTTTATAAGTTTTGTCTGAAGATTAGGGACAACTTCTTGTGCAGTAACATCTCTATAGCCAAACCGTCTGATTATTTATACAAGTGATATGATTTCAATCATTTATTCCCCAGTAAAACTTATATCTTTATATACCAATTTTTATAAGCTTTAGGTGATTCGTTTATTTTGCTCATTGAATCATAGATGGTCTTGCTATCGTGAGGTATCGTCATCACAAACCTGTTTAATCTGAGTTCGATAAACGTTTTATAAATGATCAAGCTGAATCTTTAAAAAAACATCCCTAAGCTTTGTTTCGCAAGAAAGCCTACCATCAATAATAATGACAAAACCAACAGATCCGCTTTATGCCCAGACAGATTAATTGCTAGACAAGGATATAAGTTTGTTTACAAGAAACTGCACAATGCAGATAGATTAAAATAAAGATGAATGATAGTTTTTAATAATCAACTGATAAATATTAAATATTAATCAATATCAGGTCGATAGTCCGAAAGTCTAATCACCTAAAGTCTATCTAGGACAAAAAAACTACACATGGTACAACATCACTACTGATCTAATTGGCCCTATAAATAAAGCGTAATCAGATCAATCAGGATGACTTTTTCAAATTACAATTTCGGGTATTAAAACGTGTCTACATCAGTATTAGTAATTAACTGCGGATCTTCATCAATCAAATATGCGCTTGTTTCTGAACGTCGTGAAGATCGGATCTTTGGTTTAGCAGAAAACCTTGGCTCTGCTGATGCACGTATTAAAGGGATCACTGCGGGCAATCAGCCACTTGAACTCTCCATTCCACATGCAGACCATGAAAAAGCTCTTGAAACCATCTTGAGTCGTTTATCACAATATCAACCGAAGGCAATTGGTCATCGTGTTGTTCACGGTGGTACATTGACCAAAGCAGAATTGCTTACACCTGAAATTGTAGAAAAAATTCGTGAAGCAACACCTTTAGCTCCACTGCATAACCCTGCTCACCTAGTCGGTATCGATGCCACAATGCGTCTATTCCCAGAACTACCGCAGGTGGCTGTATTTGATACTGCATTCCACCAAACCATGCCTGCACATGCTTATCGTTATGCATTGCCAAAATTTCTTTATACCCAACACAATGTTCGTCGTTATGGTTTTCACGGTACTAGCCATGCCTATGTTTCTGAACGTGGTTCTGAACTTGCTGGTAGCTATAAACATGGTGGTTGGTTAACTGCACATTTGGGTAATGGTAGCTCGACATGCGCAATTTGGAATGGTCAAAGTGTAGATACTTCAATGGGACTTACGCCACTTGAAGGTGTGGTGATGGGGACACGTAGTGGTGATGTAGATCCAAGTATTCATAGCTTCCTCGCGTCTAATCTAGGCTGGGATATTTATAAAATTGATAAAATGCTGAATAGCCAATCAGGTTTGCTCGGCTTATCTGATCTTTCTAACGATATGCGTACTTTGATTGAAGCTTCAGAACAAGGCAACGAAGATGCCACTTTAGCCATAGAAGTATTCTGTTATCGTTTAGCAAAATCACTCGCGGCATTAAGCTGTGGCTTACCGCGTATCGATGGTTTATTCTTCACAGGTGGTATTGGCGAGAATTCAGCATATATTCGTGAAAAAACCGTGTCATACCTACCACACTTCGGGTTTAACCTAAGCAAAGAACAAAATGATGGTTTAAAACGCGGCACTGAAGGTCGTATCGATGCTGGAACAGGTCCGCAAATTTGGGTTGTTCCAACAGATGAAGAGGGTCGTATTGCCAAAGAAACGGTACATGTGGTTGAGCACGAGGTACAACAGGCTGCAAAAAAGCCTGAATCAGATGTTGCGACAACTTAAACTGTCGTTAACAATAATCTGTGCCAAGATGATCCGTTGTAAGATCATGAAATTCTTAAAAGCATGATCTACAACAAAGCAAAAAATTATACATTTTAGAGTTCCTGTAATCTTTGAATAAAAGTCATACAATCATGTCGCTAATTACAGAAACTCTAAGTATTTGACTCAAATGTATCGATGAATAAAGATTTTGCGTCAAATAGTGTATTCTGCTTTGTGATCTTCTCTGTATATACAAATTTCAATCTTTTAATTTATTAAAGAATAGTCTATGAAAACAATTCTGTTGGTTCCAACTGGGGAAGGTGTCGGATTAACTTCTGCATGCCTAGGCTTAGTTTATGCTTTGGAATGCCAAGGTGTTAAAGCAGGCTTCGTCAAGCCATTTTCACAAGAATTACAAGCAGAACCAGATCGCACAACAGCTCTGTATCGCCATATTTCAAAATTAGACACTGTTGAACCGATTACTTATGCAAAAATTACTCAACAGTTAAATGACGGCGAAACTGATGAGCTTTTAGAAGAAGCAGTGAGTTTACAGCGTCAAGTGGCTAAATCACATGACATTATTATTGTCGAAGGTTTAGTCCCGACAGCGCGTGATGCTTTTGCAAGTGATCTGAATGCTTCTTTGGCACAAGCACTAGATGCAAAAGTTATCTTTGTCAGCAATGCCGACATCAATCGACCTGAATATACTGCTGAAAAAGTCGAAGCACAATTACGTAACTTTGGAGGTGCTTCATCTACGCGTAATGCAGGTGTATTGTTTATGCGTACACGTGGCTTACCAGAGGAATCTGCTCAAATTCCAGTGACCATTGACCCAAGTCTACGTTTAATCTCTGATACCGAAAAATTCAAAACTGAAATTCAGAAAACACATGCTCACATTGGCTCAGCAGCTTTCCCAATCATTGGATTGGTGCCTTTCAGTGATACCTTGAGTGTACCCCGCATCTCTGATCTGGCAAAACAGATTCAGGCAACATGGATTAATCAAGGTAAAGCCAACACACGCCGTGTTTTGCACAGCAGTTTGATTGCTTCAAACATTGAGCATGAATTACAAAAGTTTGTTGCTGGTGAATTAATTATCAGTGCATCTGATCGTATTGATGTCCTGTTGGCAAGTAGCTTAGCCACCAGCAATGGTATTCCACTTGCAGGTTTAGTTCTTACTGAACATCATGAACCTAATCCATTGGTTTTAGAGTTCTGCCAATCTGCAATTAAAAATGGCTTACCGATTTTACACACACCACTCAGTACCTTTGAAACTGCGCAACAATTGGCAAATCTAGGGAATGAAATTCCTGTAGATGATACAGAGCGAGCAGATCAAGTTACTCGTTTCGTTTCTAGTCATATCGATCAAGACTGGTTACTTCAAATCCTCAATGGTGATTATAAACCTCGCCTCTCTCCTTCTGCATTCCGTCATGAATTGGTGCAAAAATCAATTGCAGCAAAAAAACGTATTGTACTTCCAGAGGGTGATGAACCACGTACCATTCAGGCAGCAGCCATTTGCCAATCTCGTGGAATTGCACAATGTGTATTGTTAGCAAAACCTGAAGCTGTTTTTGATGTGGCCAAAGCCCGCAACATCGAATTACCCGCTGATTTAGAAATTATTGACCCTGACCTTATTCGTGAAAACTATGTCGCGCAAATGGTTGAACTGCGTAAAGGTAAACTCAATGAATTGCAGGCACGTGAACAACTTCAAGACACTGTAGTGTTAGGGACGATGATGTTGGCATTAGATCAAGTGGATGGCTTGGTATCAGGTGCAGTACATACTACAGCCAATACTGTTCGCCCCGCTTTCCAACTGATTAAAACAGCCCCTGAATACTCTTTAGTATCCTCAATCTTCTTTATGCTCTTGCCTGATGAAGTGTATGTGTACGGAGATTGTGCGATTAATCCTGATCCGGATGCTGAACAACTGGCAGAGATTGCGATTCAGTCAGCAGATTCAGCAAAAGCTTTTGGAATCGACCCACGTATTGCGATGATTTCCTATTCGACTGGGACTTCAGGCGCTGGTGCAGAAGTGGAGAAAGTGGCTAAAGCAACCGAAATTGCCAAACAACGTCGCCCAGATTTATTGATTGATGGACCCTTACAATATGATGCTGCGTCTGTGGAAAGTGTGGGGCGTTCTAAAGCACCAGACTCTCAGGTTGCAGGTCGTGCCAATGTCTTTATTTTCCCTGATCTCAATACAGGAAATACCACCTATAAAGCAGTTCAGCGCTCAGCCAATGTGGTGAGTGTTGGTCCTATGTTGCAAGGTTTGAACAAACCTGTGAATGACTTGTCCCGTGGTGCATTGGTTGATGATATTGTATTTACCATAGCATTGACGGCGATTCAATCAGAACAACAAGCAACGCAATAAGCTTTTTATACAGATAAAAACCCACTCAAATTATTTGCGTGGGTTTTTATTTTGTTGTTTTTATAACTCAACCAGCTCTGTGCCCAATACCATAATTCAAATCAATATAAGGCACATAACAATGTTTATTTCATAGGATTTAGAAGTAATAATTCACACGGAACAGATAGTTTCTTGGTGTCCCTGGCATAGAGTTTGAACGCCAATATTCTTTATCGGTGAGATTATTCACAGCAAATGTTGCACCCCATTTATCATCTTTATACCCTACTGCTGCATCGACACGAGTCCAGTCTGGCATTTTGGTGGTGTTTTCATCAGAAGTATAATAAGCCCCCATGTAAGTTGCGCCAACTTCTCCATAAAACTTTTCTGTTGGAAGATAACGTACAAACAAGTTACCGGTATGTTTTGAAACATTTCTTAGATCATTATCAACTAATTCAGGTTTTAAATCATTTTTAGCGATTTTGGCATCTGTATAACCATAACCACCACGAATATATAGGTTATTTAGCGCCTGACCAATAAAACTAAACTCAGCCCCAGTAGATTCATGTTTACCAACAACCACATAAGGTGAATTATTGTCATCTGGGTCTTTACGAGCACGAATATTATTTTTATTGATGTTGAATACAGAGAATTGTGTATTTAATTTAGAATCAAGCCATTCGCTTTTTATACCAATTTCATACTGATCAAGATATTGAGGCTCGTAATTGTATGCATTTAGATCATCTGTTGCATTAACAACATTCACGCCCATATTTCCACCAAAAGGTGAAAAACTACGACTATAAGATGCATATAAACTTTGTTCGGGTACAGGCTGCCATACGAAGCCTACATTTGGACTAAAGGTTTCATCTTGAACAGTACGTGATTGTCGGTAAGAAGTTGAACTTTCTAATTTATTTGTAGTTTTTGCTTCATAATAATCATATCTTCCACCCAACATTATTTTAAATTGGTCATTGATACTAATTAAATCTTGAAGAAAAAGTGCATAATTCGTCCCTTCATTATAATTATGAGAGGTCACAATATGCCCTGTACCACGATTACTAAAACGATCTCCAGTTAATGGATTTACAAATCCATAAATCAATGACCCATCTGAGTTTTTATTAGATAATAACGGCTCTCGCTGTTCATAAGACCAATCGGTACCTACTAGAATATTATGTTTAATTGCTCCAGTCTTAAATTCACCAGTAATATCCCAAGTATTGGCTGTGGTTTTATTAGTCGTTTGTTGCCAGTAATAAATTTGGTTGATATAACCTTTGTAACACCCTTTATTTGTGTTTGTAGGTTTTACATCAGCAGCACACATAGACCCAGCATAAAAATGATCAAAATTTTGTTCAGACTGACGATGACTTAACCCCCAATGGAATTTCCAATTCGGCGCAAATTCATATTTAACGTCTGTTCGCATTGTTTGAAGAACATCTTCCACATAATCACCAGCCTGAGCAAACCCCATTTTAATAGATGTACCAGAAGGTAAATTATCATATGAAGGTCCACGATCAGGTACTCGTTCTAAATTGTCATATGTAAACTCTGTCGTCCAAAGTAATTTCTCATCATCACTTCGATAGGTCACACTTGGGGAGATCATTTCTTCCTTAGAACCAATCCCTGAGCGAAAACTGTTGGTATCCGACTTTTCGCCAACTAAACGCACAGCCCAGTTATCATTTAAAATTTGATTTAGATCAATAGTTCCACCGACATTATCATAAGATCCAACATAAGCACCGATTGAGCTTGGTGAATCAAAATTTGCGTATTTGGTGACCATATTAATTACACCTCCACCGCCACTACGACCGTAGAGTACCGATGCTGGTCCTTTTAAAATCTCAATACGTTCAACATTGGCAGTACTGCGACGAATCTGTCCACTTTCACGCACACCATCACGATAAATATCACCAGAATCAGCACTAAACCCACGTAGCATAATTCCATCACCACGCATATCATAACTGGTCGAAACACCAGGTGTTCCCTGTAACATCACGCTTAAATCATTTGCGCCATACAACTTATATTTAGACACATCAATCGTATCTACAGTTTGAGGAATATCTTTCTTATCCAAACCATTTCGCGTCACACTGGCCTGTTTATAGTCCACATAGGTTTTAATGGGGTCACCATCTGCCATTGCTTCAATCACAATGGTGGGAAGTGTTGCTGTATTGGTTTTTTGTTCTTGTTTAACCGTATCAGAATCAGAAAATGCCTGAGTGGAAACAAACAGGCATCCCGTTGATAGCATCATGAGTGTTAAGCTTTTTTTGACAAAACGCATTGCATCCTCAAAAAATCGTAATGATAATAATTATCATTATAATACAAATTTTCATAATTTTTTACATAAATATATCAATCTCTGCACATAAACAACCATTTTCTCCTTATTTGAGCATATTTTTATTGAAATAAACTAATAATAATCTTAAGCATTAACTAAATAATTCTAAAAAATATCTATAAAATTCAAAAAAATAATTAAAATATTTTTGCGCTATTTATGTGATATTTATCACATTTATAATCATTTAACTATTTTATTCAATTGATTAAATGAACACCAATTATTTCCTTTGCGCCAACCAAACTGTATGTCCCGTACAATTAGGGTCTTCTACGACCCTATTAATCACTTTAAAGCCGTAGTTATGGAATAATTGGATATATTCTTCTGGCGATAAACTGGCATGATATAGAGGTTCTCCGAACAGTTCTCCAATTTTCTCTCCAAATGCAGGTCCACTGCTAAACATTAAAACCGTATCCTGTGTTGCAAAACGATCAAATCGTTGAAACATTGCCCTTTGCCACTCAGGTGATAAATGGAAAAAACTATCCCAAGCTAGAATCCCCTGAAACTTTTCAATCAGTTCAACTGTGCGCATATCCGCTTGAATCCAAGTACAGTTTGGAAACAGATCTTCAGGAAAATTTTCTCGCGCCATATCCAGCATTTCTTCTGAACTGTCTACACCCGTCACATTATGGCTTTGCTCAATCAAATAAGCTGCTATGGGTTGTCCTGAACCGCAACCTAAGTCCAGTATATTTGAGTGTTGTGGAAGTAATTTTAAAAACTGATCTAACCATACTTTCTCATATAAACAAGACCCTCTTAATGCAGTCCATGCGTAGGCTTTATTGTTATAAATTTCAATAATATTATCTGCAAGATGAGTATGCTTTCCCATAACGCTTCTGTGCCCATTGCAAGCTTTTATTCTATCATCAGTATAAAGTTTTTAGCCCAAATAAAATAATAAAACTTTAGCCTAAAAATCCATCAAAGCCACCACAAAACAAGCAATATCACGTATAATTCAGCCCGCTAGCTAACAGCCCGCTCAAGAGATTTTTGATATGACAACTATTATCAAACAAGATGACTTGATCACATCGGTCAAGGACGCGCTTCAGTTTATTTCGTACTATCATCCACAAGACTTTATCCAAGCGATGAGCCGTGCTTATGATCGTGAAGAGAACCAAGCTGCAAAGGATGCAATTGCACAAATCTTAATTAACTCACGTATGTGTGCAGAAGGTCATCGTCCAATCTGTCAAGATACTGGTATTGTTAACGTATTTGTTGACGTGGGCTTAGATGTTAAATTTGATTTAACCATGAGCTTAGATGATGCGATCAATGAAGGTGTACGCCAAGGTTATTTAGAAAACACCAACGTACTTCGTGCTTCAGTTTTAGCAGATCCAGCTTTTGGTCGCAAAAATACCAAAGACAATACACCTGCTGTAATTCACTACAAACTCGTTCCAGGCAATAAAGTCGATATTACTGTCGCAGCGAAAGGTGGTGGTTCCGAGAATAAATCTAAACTGGCAATGTTGAACCCTTCTGACTCGATCGTAGACTGGGTGCTTAAAACTGTACCAACGATGGGTGCAGGTTGGTGCCCTCCTGGTATGCTCGGTATCGGTATTGGTGGTACTGCTGAAAAAGCCATGATGCTTGCAAAAGAATCACTCATGGAAGAAATCAATATGGACGAATTACTTCGCCGCGGTCCACAGAACCAGATCGAAGAACTTCGTATTGAAATCTTTGAAAAAGTGAATGCTTTAGGTATTGGTGCTCAAGGTCTTGGTGGTTTGACGACTGTTCTTGATATTAAGATTAAAGACTATCCTTGTCATGCTGCTGGTAAGCCAGTCGGTATGATTCCAAACTGCGCTGCAACTCGTCATGCTCATTTCCAATTAGACGGTTCAGGTATTGCACATATTCAAGCACCTTTACTTTCAGATTATCCTGAAGTGACTTGGGATACTTCAACATCTAAACGTGTTGATTTAGACAATATCACACAAGAAGAAATGAACTCGTGGCAACCGGGCGATACATTATTATTAAATGGTACCATCTATACAGGTCGTGATGCTGCGCATAAACGTATGGTGGATATGCTCAATAAAGGCGAACAGTTACCTGTAGATCTAAAAGGTAAATTCATTTACTACGTAGGACCTGTAGATCCTGTAGGTGATGAAGTTGTAGGTCCTGCAGGTCCAACAACAGCAACACGTATGGATAAGTTTACACGTCAAGTCCTTGAAGCAACTGGCTTGTTCGGTATGATCGGTAAAGCGGATCGTGGTCCTGCTGCTGTTGAAGCGATCAAAGACAATAAAGCAACTTATTTAATGGCTGTTGGTGGTGCTGCTTATTTAGTATCTAAAGCCATACGTGAAGCTGAAGTTGTCGCATTTGCTGACCTAGGTATGGAAGCAATTTACAAATTCAAAGTACAAGATATGCCTGTATCCGTCGCTGTTGATGTAAATGGTACTTCTGTTCATGCAACTGCACCAAAAATTTGGCAAGCAAAAATTGGCAAAATTCCAGTTGTTGATGCTGCAAATTAATCTGCATAAAAGCTGAAATTAAGCTTGAGCATCACTTGAAAAGCACTCTATGATTAGGGTGCTTTTTATTTTGAGTCAGGTCATGAACTTTATAAAATATATTATTTTTTCTGTATTATTGTTATTCTCGATCTCTATACAAAGCTTTGCCTCAAATCCAGAAAGTGAATCCCTTGATCGACTCACACAGGGTATCATTGGCAATCAAATATGGCGTCTTCAAACGAATGAAGACGTAAAACGTATTTATCAAAATCAAGCTGAAAATTTAATTAAAAATGGGATAAGTACGATACAACTCACGGATAATGAAAAACAAATCATCCCAGAAATTGTCGCGGTTTATCAATCAATGACGAAAGATATTCTTCGAGATCCACAATTTATCAGTCAAACCAAGCAAATTATTTTAGAATCGTTAAGCCCTCAAGAAATTGAAGCACTTTATCAGCATGACACAACGCCAAGCCAAGCACTGTACACAAAACTTGCAAATGTTGACACGAAAATATTCATAGAAAGCAATGCTGCGATTCATAAAGCAATTAATGATCCTCAATTTATTCAGCAATATCGCAATAAAATTGGAGAAATTATTCAACAACTACATCGGTTAGAGGATAATAAAGAAAGGAAAACTCATGAAAATTAAACAGTTCGCTTTAACTTTAAGTTTATGCTGTATGACAGTGTCGAGCTTTGCATCTCCAGCAACAGATAAAAGCGTAGACAAATTAATGCAACTTTCCAATATCACCGAGATATTCAAACAAAGTACTCGAGATATGCAGCCCTATTTTGATGAGCAAGCTGAAGATCTTGTTCGGCAAGTGACTGGCGCTCAGACACTCAACATTGATCAACAAAATGCGGCACTGCAAATTAGTGCTCTCTATAGCGATGTTCAACAAAAAATGATTACAGATCCTGAATATCTTGCTCTATTCAAATCACTTTTTAAAAAAACCTTTACTGAAGAAGAAATCCAAGCCAATATTGCGTTCCTCAGCACACCTTTAGGGCAATCGATCAATCAGAAAATGAACCTATTGATGACTGAAGTCATGCAAGAAACCACTAAATTCTCACAGAAGCAAATGCTTAAAGCAGAAAATCAAAAAGTGATTAAAGATAAAATGGAAGCCATTTTAAAACCTATACTGCTAACCCAATAAAGCTTTATATTGTTTTCGAATGTGGGTAACACCTTTGTCGTATAAATAACAACGTGATCCTATAGGTATATTATGAAATTATTACAACATTTAGTGCTGCTTGGCTCATGTCTAACTGCCAATTTTGCTTTTGCAGCACAAGCATCTGATCAACAAGTACAACAATTGTTAAAAGTGATGAACATTGATCAACTTTTACAAGAAACGATGCAACAGATCCGTCCTCAATTAGATCAGCAGGCTTATCAAATCATTAAAATGTCCGTAAACAAGGAACAATTAAGTCCACAAGAACAAATTGTTGCCAATGAATTGGCAGATAAAATGTATGCTCAAAGTCAGAAAACGGTGTCTTGGGAACAAATTAAACCACTTTATCTCAAAATTTATAAAGACGTTTTCAATGCGGAAGAAGTACAAGCACAAATCGACTTTTATTCGAGTGCTGTGGGGCAATCTATACTTAAAAAGTCTCCACAAATTGCTCAAGAAACGATGAAGATGATGAATACTCAACTTAGCAATATCCTTCAAAATACCGAACAAGATTTTAAAGAGATAAATAAGAAACTTGCTGAATTAAAAAAAGCAGCGAATACCCCATAAACATTAAAAAAAGAGAGCTTCGCTCTCTTTTTTTAATCTGAATACTTAAAAGCTTACCAAGTCGTTGGATTCCAAAGCTTAAAGGGTTGCCCCAAGTGCACATCATCACTCACCTTATATGGTGCACCTTTAATTTTCTCTTGCGGTTTAATCACACGCCCATCCGCCGTCACCTCTGCCACAAAGTTCAACCCAGGTGTTTTAAGTTGCGTCATGGCAATTTCTTTTAAGCCCTGTCGGGTTGGCATTTGCATCAATGGTCCAACACGTAATAGCCCTGCCTCACCGTTTGGTCCACCACGGAATTTTTCTTCCTCATATTTGACAAAATATTGCCCACCCGCCTCTACTGAGAAATAGGCAACCTTAGGCTTTTGAAAATGAAAAACTGTTAAAGGGCGACTTAGACTTAATTTATAATCACCTTCAGCAAGTTCAATCCAATAGTAGTGATTACTGATTAAACTCGGAATCCGCTTACCATTTAAAAAGAAATTGGTGGGAATGATTTCTTGTCTGTTCCAGCGACTATCTGGACGATAAAAATAAATCACAGCAGCTTGAGGATTCTGTGGCTTCACCAAATGAAAGTATTGACCGGGTTTTTGATTGACCCAAGAACCTACAGAAAAAGATTTCACTTTATATTGATCAAGCTTTTCATGAACCAATGATTGTTCCTTTTTAAAATCAATAGGATCTAAAGTCGAAACAACTTTGGTTGATTGCTGTTCTACAGATTGATGACTCTGACAAGCTGCTAATCCACAACTCATCAAAACAACGAGACTGATGTAACGCATGATTTTCCCTCACCGCGTATTTTTTATTTTCATTCTTAAGAAACAATATTCTGCACAGTGAGCTTAACATTACAATGACAATTTAAAAATAAAAAAACGTGTAAATAGTCAAGCTACTTACACGTTTCAGATAAGATGCAAAAGTAATATTGAGTAAAATCGAACATTTAAGCCGATTTACTGTCTAAAACCTTTAGATCTACTTTTTCAACTTCATTGCTTTCTTGCTTGGGTTGCCGTTCAGGTTTGAACTCAGGCACAGCTTTATCATTGATCACTGCTTCATTGATAATGACTGTACCAATATCAGTGCGACTTGGTAAGTCATACATCGTTTCAAGTAGAACGTTTTCCAAAATAGAACGCAAACCACGTGCACCTGTATTACGCTCTAAAGCCTTTTTCGCAATCGCACGTAATGCCGAGTCTTCAAAGAGAAGATCAACATTTTCCATTTCAAATAAATATTGATATTGGCGTGTTAAAGCATTTTTAGGCTCAGTTAGAATCTGCATTAATGCTTCTTCATCAAGCTCTTCTAAAGTTGCGATCACAGGTAAACGACCAATAAACTCTGGAATTAAACCAAATTTCACTAAGTCAGCCGCTTCTACTTGACGGAATAATTCAGAAACTTTTTTAGTGTCATCCTTATTCTTCACATCCGCAGTAAAGCCAATTCCACCTTTCTCTTGACGTTGTTGTACCACTTTTTCAAGACCAGAGAATGCACCACCACAAATGAACAAGATATTTGCAGTATCAACCTGAATAAACTCTTGCTGGGGATGTTTACGTCCACCTTGAGGCGGAATGGATGCAACTGTACCCTCAATCATTTTTAACAATGCTTGCTGTACACCTTCACCAGAGACATCACGCGTAATTGATGGGTTTTCAGATTTACGGGTAATCTTGTCAATTTCGTCAATATAGATAATGCCTTTTTGCGCTTTCTCTACATCGTAATCTGCTTTTTGCAACAGCTTTTGAATAATGTTTTCAACATCTTCACCAACATAACCAGCTTCAGTCAATGTTGTCGCGTCCGCCATTGCAAAAGGTACATCAAGTAGACGAGCTAAAGTTTGCGCAAGCAAGGTTTTACCTGAACCTGTTGGTCCGATCAGCAAAATATTACTTTTTGCAATTTCAACTGCATCTTTAGGTTTATGTCCAGTTTGAGCAACTTTCAAACGTTTGTAATGGTTATATACAGCAACTGAAAGCGTTTTCTTAGCAGTATCTTGACCAATCACATATTGATCCAATGCCGCACGAATCTCATGTGGTTTTGGCAATGGGCGTGTTGCCCAATCGCCTGTTTCCACTTGTTGACTCGTTTGCACTAAGTCTAAGCACACATCCACACATTCATTACAAATATATGCGTCCTCGCCTGCAATCAGCTTACCGACTTCAGACTGCGTTTTACCGCAAAATGAACAATGCTTTTGTCCTTGAGGAAGATCGGACATTTTCACTCCAAATTCTTAAATCTTATCTATAAATGCTTAGTTTTGAGGTCGTTTACTTAATACCTGATCCACTAAACCATATTCTTTTGCTTGCTGCGCAGTCATGAAATTATCACGATCTGTATCTTTGGCAACAGTTTCGTAATCCTGACCACTATGTTCAGCCATTAAACGGTTTAAACGTTCTTTGATAAATAGAATCTCACGTGCGTGGATTTCAATATCCGATGCCTGACCACGGAAACCACCTAGTGGTTGGTGAATCATCACACGAGCATTTTCCAGGCAATAACGTTTACCCTGCGCACCTGCATTCAATAAGAACGCACCCATTGATGCAGCCTGCCCCATACAATATGTCACCACATCAGGCTTAATAAATTGCATGGTATCGTAAATTGCCATACCTGCAGTAACAGAACCGCCTGGTGAATTGATATATAAATGGATATCTTTATCTGGGTTTTCAGCTTCTAAAAACAACATTTGTGCAACAATAAGATTTGCCATGTTGTCTTCAACTTCACCCGTTAAAAAAATCACACGTTCACGTAAAAGACGCGAAAAAATATCGAAAGAACGCTCACCACGTGAAGATTGTTCTACGACTACTGGCACTAAAGCGCTTTCAATTGATGGAACATACATACGTTATTTATTCCTGAATTTTTGTTACGTCACTCATGTTCACAATATGAGGGATAATTGCTGAAAATGCAAAATATTCCCAACTAAATATCCGATATTTTTTGCATAAGTATTGTGAACAGATTAACTAAGCCAATGTTTAAACTCATAAAAAAAGGCGCCAAAGCGCCTTTTTCAACATCAAACAACTTAGCCTTGTTGGCGTGCTTGTTGCTCTTTTAACAAATCTTGATAGCTTACAGCTTCGTCAGTCACTTTAGCGCTAGCCAAGATGTGGTCAACCACTTGATCTTCTAACACAACGCCTTCAATTTGAGCACGTTGTTGCTTGTCAGTTTTGAAATATTCAATCACTTCAGCTGGATCTTCATAAGAAGAAGCCATATCTTCAATATAAGCATCAACACGTGCTTGATCTACTTCAAGTTTAGCATCAGCCAATACTTTACTCACAAGTACGCCAAGCTTCACTGATTTCTCAGCTTGCTCTTTGAACAACTCATCTGGAAGCATGCTGCTGTCAAATGCTTTTGCACCTTGAGCACCAAACTGTTGAGTAAATTGTTGAATCATTTGTTGACGTTGACGGTCAATTTCTTGAGCCAACATAGACTCAGGAACTTCAACTTCGTTTGCAGCAACAAGTGCATCAAAAGTTGCACCTTTCACTTGGTTACGCAAACCATTTTTCACTTCACGTTCCATGTTCTTGCGAACGTCAGCTTTTAATTTTTCAACGCCTTCTTCTTCAGTTAAACCAAAGATTTTTAGGAATTCAGCATCAATTTCAGGAAGTTTTTGCTTTTCAACAAGTTTAACTGTGATTTTGAATTGCGCAGCTTTACCAGCCAAGTTTTCAGCTTGATAGTCTTCAGGGAAAGTAACATCAATTATTTTCTCTTCGCCTTTCTTCATACCAACGATACCGTCTTCGAAGCCAGGGATCATACGACCAGAACCTAAAACAAGTTTAAAGTCTTCAGCAGCACCGCCTTCAAACTTTTCACCGTCTACAGTACCTTCAAAGTCGAAAGTCACTTGCATGTCTTTCTTCGCCATGCCTTTAGTTTCAGTCCACTCAGCACGTTGCTTTTGAAGGTTTTCAAGCATTACGTCAACATCTTTGTCTGTAACTTCAGACGATTTACGAGATACTTCTAGACCATCAAATTTAACTTCAACTTCAGGATAAACCTCAACGGTTGCTTGATAAACTAAAGCATCATCTTTGTTTTCAACTTTGTCGATGTTTGGCATACCAACAGCATTGATTTTTTCTTGTTGAATTGCTTCAAATACGGTGTCACGAATAATATCGTTGACAACTTCTTGATAAATACCCGCGCCATATTCACGACGTACAACATTTACAGGCACTTTACCTTGACGGAAGCCGTTAATCTTCACAGTTTTAGCAGTGCGTTTCAAGCGAGCTTCAAACTGCTCGTTAATACGGCTCGTCGGTACAGATACATTTAAACGACGGGCAACGCCCGAAACCGCTTCAGAAGTTACTTGCATGGCTTCCTCGATAGAATTTAATAATTACAGTTTTTCAAAAAGTGCCACATTATATGACAACATTTGAATATATACAAAACACCTGTGTAAATCATTTTATTTCAATGATTGTTTTTATCTTTATGCTGACTTTTTAAACATACCCTTTTTTCTTAGATGATAAAAATCGAACTCTTTTTTTTAAAGATTTACTGAAATGTAATGTTGTATTCATATTTGCTTCAATTTTTTTACATTTTGAAATACCCATACAACATGATTAAATTTATTTAATTCATATAATTAGTTTAAAATTAGTGATAAAACTCATTTATTTTTACTTACAAACTGTTTGAATTTATCGACAAATACAATAACAAACAGATGCATAAAAAAATAAGAATCATTATTATTCGCATACAAATTTACACTACTCTTTGTGAGTTAAAGTATGGCATTTATCAAATCACGCAAAAAGATTGTTAGCACAGCAATCGCTTCATCACTTTCAGTTATTGCAACGTCAGCTATCGCTCAGGACGAAATCGCAAAACTACCAACAATTAAAGCACAAGCAACTGCAGAACAAAGTTTAAAAGTAGATCAGTCGGCTAATACAAAATTTGTTGCCCCGCTTCTTGATACACCTAAGTCGGTATCAGTTATTTCAAAAAAACTTATTGAAGATACGCAAGTCACAACACTTGCCGATGCGCTTCGCACAGTTCCAGGTATTACTTTGGGGGCGGGTGAAGGCGGTAATCCAAATGGTGATCGTCCATTTATCCGTGGATATAACTCTGAAAGTTCAATGTATGTAGATGGGGTTCGTAATTCAACCTCACAAAACCGTGAAATGTTTGCTGTAGAGCAAGTTGAAGTAATCAAAGGTTCAGCCTCTGCTATGGGCGGTGCTGGAACTTCTGGTGGTAGCATTAATATGATTTCTAAAGTCGCTAAAAAAGGTGACTTTCTAGAAGGTTCAGTTGCAGGTGGTACAGACAATTATCAACGTATCACCCTAGATGGTAATAAAGATTTTGGTAATGGTATTGCTGCACGTGTTGCTGTGATGGGACATCACAACGAAAAAGCTGGGCAAGATGATGGTGCTGAATATAAACGTGCTGGTATTGCACCAAGTATTACTTTTGGTTTAGACACGCCAACTCGCGCAACTTTAAGTTATTATTATTTAAAATCAGACGATACACCTGATTCAGGTGTACCATATAATTATGATGTTTCTAAGAAAGCGACTGTTGGTAAGCCTGTCGATGTTAAACAAGGCATTTATTATGGTTGGTTAGATCGCGATTTCCAAAAACAAGAAAATCAAAGTGGTACATTAAAGTTAGAACATGATCTTACAGAAAATCTTACACTAAGCAACACTGCGGTTTATAGTAAATCAAAAAACAATTACTTATGGACTCAACCAGATGACAGCCAAGGCAACATTGTCAATGGTAAAGTTTGGCGTCGTGTGAACACCAATCTTACAAGCACCGACAGTTTTACTGATCAATTGGCTTTAACAGGTAAACTAAATACAGGTGCTTTCAAACATAAGTTTAATATCGGTGCAGAATACTCAAAACAAGATTCTGATCGTGGAACGAATATAGTTACAGACCCGAATACATCAAAAATTGGCGGTAGTTCAAGTAATAACAATGCAAATAACGCATGTTCGCTGACAAACTCTAATGGTTGGTGTACTGATTTAAACAATCCTAACTCTCATGATGCATGGCTAGGGAAAGTAACTGCTAATCCAAATGTAACCAATATTACCTCTAAAACACAATCAGTCTATGCTTTAGATAATATTGAAATTACGCCTCAATGGTTACTCGATTTGGGTGTTCGCTGGGATAAATTCGAAACTGACATGAAATATAATCAAGATTCAGGTTCAGGCGCGACAGCAATTAAAGCTGGCACACATTATACCTCTGATAACGACTTCTTTAACTACCAATTAGGCGTAACTTTTAAGCCTGCTGAAAATGGTTCCATTTATTTAAGCTATGCAACTTCAGCAAACCCTGTCGGTGTGGATGCTGGTGATGGTTCTGAAGGAATTAGTGTTCCAGGACGTAACACCACTGATGAACAATCTCGTGCAATTAATAACTTAAAGCCAGAAGAAGTTAAAACCTATGAAATTGGAACAAAATGGGATCTGTTTGGTGATAAGTTAAATTTAACAGCAGCTATTTTCCGTACTGAGAAAGAAAATACACGTGCATTAGACACTGATGGTTTCACACGTAATATTGGTGAAACTCGTGTAGATGGTATTGAATTAGGTGCGAATGGTAATATTACCAATAAATGGGCAATCAGTGCAGGTTATACCTATCTAGATAGTGAAATCGTAGATGCTGGTTTTACAAAAAATACTGATGGAACTTATTCTCCAAGTTCAACCAATGGAAATCAAGTTCAAAACGTAGCGAAGAACTCAGCCACTCTATGGACAACCTATCAAGTGCTTCCACAATTGAATTTAGGTGTTGGGGCAATAGCGATGGATAAAGTTTACGGCGATGCTGCCAATACTAAATTTGTTCCAGGCTATGTTCGCTATGATGCAATGGCACGTTATAACGTTAACAAAAATGTTGATCTACAATTAAATCTAAACAACCTTTCAGATAAACGTTATTTCACCAAAGCCTATGCATCACACTATGCAACAGAGGCTGAAGGTCGTAATGCAGTATTGTCGATCAACTTTAAATATTAATAGTTAATACTTTAAATATTAATAGTTAATACTTTAAAAATTAAATTGAAATGGCTCCTTTTCATAGGGGCCATTTTTTTACCTATAATTTAACTCGTCGTGTCTTTTTATTAAAGATAAATCTCATTGTTATTAATCCTTACTAAAAAATTATCCTATAATTTCCAATAGTTATTTTTTACCAATCATTAAAAATACACTATATTTCAGCAATATGATCAAATTCAATCAATCATATCCTCTATAGCTTTCTTTAATTATATTGAATGAATTAAACAGTTTTTCCGTATGAATAATTATTTATACACATTGTTAATGAAAATAATTATCATTAGAATTCGCAATATTAATTACATACCTTAACAATTTCTCCATTATTGCGACATAAAAGTCTTTGCGCAGTACTGGATAAGTTCAATATGATCTGCGATGGATGCAAAAATGGCTCGAAAGTATTCTGTAAAAAACAAAAAAGTGAAAACAGTTGCATTGGCAATTGCTTTACCCAATTTAGCGTTTGCTGCTGCTGAGGAAACTCCTCCTACCCAACTCCCAACAATTCAGGCACGTGCAGAGCAAAATGCATCCTATTTAGCACCTAAAACTTCCTCGACCAAACGTACAGAAACGGTTTTAGATACAGCTAAGACAGTACAAGTGATCACTGAAAAAGCACTTAAAGATCAAGGTTTACTTTCATTGCAGCAGGCATTAGCAACGACCCCAGGTATAAGTTTCGGTGCGGGTGAAGGTGGTGGTGGTTATGGAGATAAAATCAATCTGCGCGGATACGACGCAACCTACAACACCACGGTTGATGGTTTACGAGACGCAGCCTTAACCAACCGTTCAGATTTATTCAACTATGAAGCTGTTGAAGTCATCAAAGGCGCAAACTCTGTTGAAAACGGCGTAGGTCAAATTAGTGGTGGTGTCAATTTAGTTTCAAAAACGCCTAAAAACCGTGATAGCAATGAAATCACATTGGGATTCGGTTCAGACAATTATAAACGCTTTACTGGTGATTTTAATAAAGTTGTAGATGAAGATTTAGCATTCCGCCTAAACGTTATGGGGCATCAAAACACTTATGCTGGTCGTGATGAAGAAATGAAGCGCTGGGGAATTGCCCCTTCGGTTACATTTGGCATAAGTGATACGACCAAAGCAACGTTATCTTACCTTTATCAAAAAGATGAAAATGCCCCACAATACGGCGTGCCTTACTATAATGGCAAATCAGTCAAGGGGATTTCAGATAAAAACAGCTATGGTTATCGCAATCTAGATCAACAAAATATTGAAAATCAAGTTGTCACATTCAAAGTAGAAAGCGAAATCAGCCCTAACGCAAAACTCAACTCAATCACCCGTTATAGTGATATTGAACAAAAAGCGACTGTATCTGCACCACAGGGAACCTTCTGCTTAGCAGATGGTACATCACCAACAGCGATCACAAATACAAATCAAACAGGTTATAAGAATTGTAGTGTGACTTCTGGTTCAACGACCATTACAGTACCAAATGGTTCTTATTATATTTCTGGTCCCCGTGGCTATTATCGAGATACCCACAATAAACAATTTGCCAATGACACCAATATCAATATGCAATTTAAAACAGGAATCATTGATCATGCTGTTGTCGCTGGTGTAGGTTTTAGTCGTGAAGACTATTCAATTACAACAGCTGGGTATTTATATAATTCAAATGGTTCATCTGCTGGTAGTTCCATTACAACGCCGCTTTACATGAATGTATATAATCCAGATAACTTTTGGCATGGTCCAACAAACTTCCGTAAAACAGGTGTAGCTGAAGGCTATTTAAGTGTTTATTCCGCGTATGTGTTTGACACTTTAAAGTTCGGTGAACAATGGTTACTCAACCTTGGTGTACGTAATGACTATACTGATGGTCAATATCGTTCAGACACTGTTTCTACAACTACAGAAGCCGTAACTCGTGGTCAAAACTACAAACAGTCTGATAATTTAATTTCCTATAATGCTGGCTTAACGTTTAAGCCAACGCCTGCAACCAGTCTGTATTTGTCTTATGCCAATGCTCAAAAGCCTGTACAAAACACTGCAAGTGGTGGATGTTCTCAAACCATTACCAATAATGCAATCACAGCAAACTCTTGTAGTACTGATCCTGAAAATGCTGTTGCCTATGAAGTTGGTGCGAAGTGGCAAGCAAATCCTAACTTCTTAATTTCTGCCGCAATATTCCGCAATGAACAGGATAAAGTCCGTGTAACCAACGATATACCGGGACAACCTGATGCAAAATTAGATGGTAAAAACTATGTGCAGGGTGTTGAGTTTGGTTTAGCTGGTGAAATAACACCTAAATGGAATATCACGGCAAGTGCAGCCTATATGGAGGGCGAATATGATCAAACTAAAGTCAATGGTTCACCCAATATTGATTTCCAAAAAGGTGATAAGTTAGTCAATGTTCCGAAAGTTTCAGGTAGCTTATGGACCACTTATCAACTTAATGATCAATGGCAAGCTGGATACGGTTTAACCTATCAAGGTGAAATGTATTTAAGCACACGTTCAGCGACTAATAATCTAGTACAACAGGTCAAATCTGATGATTATTTGATTCATAATGCTTCTGTAACATACAACTATAACAAAGATTTAAGTTTCCAATTATTGGGGCAAAACTTAAGTGATGAAAAGTACTATACCCATATTCGTAACAACGGTTGGGCGATGCCTGGTGAAGGTCGTAAGGGTGTATTTAACATTAACTATAAATTCTAAGAAGTAGACAAACTATGTTAAAATTCAGCGTCTGATTGATCAGGCGCTGTTTCATTTTTTGGGAAGAAAATTATGATTTTACACATTCCAAATTTGCTGAATATGGATGAGCTGAATCATTGTCGCCAAACACTTTCTCAAGCTGAGTGGATAGATGGTAAAGTAACCACAGGTTATCAATCCGCACATTTAAAAAATAATTTACAACTTTCACAAGATTCCCAAGAAGCCTTAGAGTTAGGTCAAATCATTCAACATGCTGCTAATTCAAATCCACTTTTTTTTAGTGCTGCTCTTCCAAAAACATTTTTACCACCACTATTTAATTGTTACCAACATGGTGGCAACTTTGGCATGCATGTTGACAATGCTATCCGTCGACACCCTCAACTTAATCAATACTTAAGAACAGATATTTCATGTACTGTTTTTCTGACAAATCTTGATGAATATGAAGGTGGAGAACTGATAATCGAGGATACTTTTGGAACACAAGAGGTAAAACTTCCTGCAGGCGATGCAATTGTCTACCCTGCCACGAGTTTACATCGCGTCAACCCTGTCACTAAGGGTGCTCGTATTGCTTCTTTCTTTTGGGCACAAAGCTTTGTTTCCTCAGATGCTCAACGGCGAATTTTGTTCGATCTTGATCAGAATATTCAGAAATTAACCATAGAACTTTCTGCTACACATGAGCAAGTAATTAGTTTAACTGGGATTTATCACAATTTATTACGTGAATGGAGTGATTTATAAGTTTTAGCCAACAAGTCATTATTGTGATGAAAATGTTTTGCATAAATTTGGACAGTCAATAAATGAGTAAAAACATCCTCCCCCCTCTCACACAAATTCCTCCCCATTTACAGACTATTGCGGATTATGAAAAGCAGGCTGAACAGCATTTAGCTGAAAATACTTGGCACTACCTTCAAGGTGGGGCGATGGATGAACAAAGTGTCAGAGACAACTTAGAACAATTTAAAAAAATTCAACTCATCCCCAGATTACTGAATGACCTCACCCAAGGTTCAACGCAATGTGAAATTTTAGGCGAAGTATTCCCTCATCCAATCTTTCTTGCACCCATCGGACATCAGCAATTGTTTCATCCAGATGGTGAGGCAGCAACAGCCCTAGCTGCTGAGGTTCTCGGAAGTAATATGCTACTCAGCACATTTACCAACACCGATATGCGCTTGATCAAGAAAGAAAATCCATTTAAATGGTTTCAACTGTATTGGCAAGGTGATCGTGAAAAATCGTTGGCTTTGGTGCGTTTAGCAGAACAACAAAACTTTAAAGCGATTGTGATCACTGTGGACTCACCACATACAGGTATTCGTGATCGTGAACGTCGTGTGAATTTTCAATTGCCCGAAGGAATGCAACATCCACACACACCTACACATATTCCTCTGCCCGAAATCTCAACAGATCAACATCCAGTTTTTCAGGGCTTAATGCAAATTGCACCGACATGGGCGGATATTGAGTTTATGATTGCTCAAACTTCTTTACCTGTGATTTTAAAAGGGGTTGTACATCCGCTTGATGCCCAAAAAGCTGTCGAAACTGGAGTAAAAGGACTGATCGTCTCCAATCATGGTGGACGTGTACTTAATAGTGCCATTTCACCACTCAAAGCACTTGAACAAATTCGTAAGGTCGTACCGAATGACTTCCCCCTACTTTTGGATGGGGGTATTCGTCGTGGTACCGATGTTTTTAAAGCGTTGGCTTTAGGTGCAAATGCGGTGCTGATCGGACGACCTGCAATCTATGGATTGTCTGTTGCAGGTGCTTTAGGGGTTGCACATGTGCTTAAAATTTTAAAGGAAGAATTTGAAATTACCATGGCATTAATGGGAACAGCTCGCATAAATGAAATCAATCAAGAATATATTTTTCAAGATTAAGCCATTCAAAGGAAATTTTTCTCTCAACTGATATTTTTTATGCAAATTAAGGAAATTATTTCCAAGACAACTGTTTTAGAATTAATCTCAAGTTAAACCATTTGCAAGTCTTCAGTGTTTAAATTTATATCGTGATATCCACGTATAATTTTTTGAAATTTACAAGTATTTTCACCATAAAAATACTTGTAAATTGAACAGATAGACACAATCTATATCGGTAGTAAGTTGCCTTTACCCAAGAAGCGAGCAACGACAACTACACAAGGAGTTCCCTCATGATGTTGGCTGATCCAAGTAAAAAATACCGTCGCATGTACCAGCGTGTAGACTTGCCTGACCGTCAGTGGCCAAACAACGAAATCAATAAAGCGCCTATTTGGATGAGTACCGACCTCCGTGATGGTAACCAAGCAATTTTTGAACCGATGAACATTGAACAGAAATTCAAAATGTTCCAAATGTTGGTCAAAATTGGCTTTAAACATATTGAAATTGGTTTTCCTTCAGCATCTCAGATTGATTTTGATTTCACACGCAAATTGATTGAGGAAGGTCATATTCCAGATGACGTCTATATCGAAGTTTTAGTACAAGCTCGTGATCACTTGATTGCACGTACCTTTGAATCATTGCAAGGCGCTAAACGTGCTATTGTTCATATCTATAACTCAAACTCGCCGACCTTCCGTAAGAAAGTGTTGAATGTCGATGTGAATGGTGCCAAACAATTGGCAATCAATGCTGCAACCAAAGTTAAAGAATATGCTGCAAAACAGCCTGAAACCGAATTCATTTTTCAATACAGCCCAGAATGCTTTACTGCGACTGAATTAGAAGTCGCAAAAGATGTCTGTGATGCCGTAACCGAAATTTGGGAAGCAGCTCCGGACAATAAAGTTATTTTAAACTTGCCTGCGACCGTAGAAGTGTCTGGCCCACATGTCTATGCAGATCAAATTGAATGGATGCATCGTAATTTAGCCCGTCGTGATGGAGTGATCATTTCTGTACACTGCCACAATGACCGTGGATGTGGTATTGCTGCATCTGAATTGGCGATCATGGCAGGTGCTGATCGGGTCGAGGGTTGTGTATTTGGAAACGGCGAACGTACAGGTAATGTTGACGTTGCTGCAATTGCCTTGAATATGTATACCCAAGGTGTGGCTTGCGAATTAGATTTTTCTAATATTAATGAAATTATCGCTACTATTGAAGAATGTACAGGTTTACCAGTCCATCCACGACATCCATATGCAGGCGATTTAGTCTTTACTGCATTCTCTGGCTCACACCAAGATGCAATTAAAAAAGGCTTTGAGTTCCAAAAAGACGAAGAAATTTGGGATATGCCTTATTTACCGATCGACCCTAAAGACTTAGGTCGTGATTATGATGCGGTTATCCGAGTCAACTCACAGTCGGGCAAAGGTGGTATTGCATACTTATTAGAATCAAACTACAACGTTGTATTACCACGTCGCTTGCAAATTGAATTCTCGCAAATTGTTCAGCAAGTTGCCGATGAAGAAGGTGTCGAAGTTTCAGCGCAGCAAATCTGGACTTTGTTTAAAGACACTTATGTTTCTGCAAAAGATGCTCATTATTCAGCCAAAAACTACAGACTTTCAGACGAAAATGGCAATCAGGTCATTGAGCTTGAAGTAGTCGTGAATGGAGAAAGTCAGCGTTTACGTGGTGAAGGCAATGGTCCAATTTCAGCGATTTTAAATGCACTTCAATTACCAATTGATGTCTTGAACTATGAAGAACGTAGTATCAGCTCTGGTGCACATGCCAAAGCCTTGGCATTAATTGAACTTCAAGTTCAAGGCACAGGTAAGTCAGCATTTGGTGCTGGTGTACATGACAACATTGTGACCTCATCTATTGAGGCAATAATTGCAGCGACCAATCGTTTAATTGATCAAGGGGTACTCAGCACAGATCAAGTGATCGCAGCTGCTGTATAAGCTATATCAATTAAATGACTTTAGAAGGGATACCCCTGAGTGGTATCCTTTCTTTTATCTATTGATATTGATTGATATTACACATCATGACGCAGGGATAAGTTAAAAGTGCTTTGACCATTCATTTCATCTAAATGCGATTTGGATCAACTCAATACCGATCAGCAACTATTCACAAAATATGTTTTTTGATATTGTCATTAATTGTGCAATAAAATCTGAGCAAAATTAAAGTATTGGCTGAATGATCATCATTTAAGGCATTAAAACCTAGTGGTTAAACCTAGACTAAAGTCATGTGCAGTTGAAAAATGACTTTCGTATCATTCGTTTATTCGCAATAATGATGATGTCGTTGTGAGTAACATCAATTTATTCTGCTACCTAAAATTTTAAGGTGAATATTTCCAGTGTCTTTTCCAGCTGATTCAGTGGGGCTTGTGACTCCACAAAAGTTTGAATTCGAAGAACCGTTAGAACTTGAATGTGGTCGAGTGTTGCCACGCTATGAAATCATGGTGGAAACGTATGGTGAGTTGAATGCTGACAAATCAAATGCCATTCTCATTTGTCATGCACTTTCAGGACATCATCATGCTGCGGGTTACCATCATGACGACGATAAAAAAGCTGGCTGGTGGGATGCATGTATTGGACCTGGAAAAGCCATTGATACCTCAAAATTCTTTGTGGTCGCCTTAAATAATATTGGTGGTTGTAGTGGTTCAACAGGACCAACATCGCCTAACCCTGAAAATGAAAATCGCCCATATGGTCCTGACTTTCCTTTAGTGACTGTGCGTGACTGGGTAAAAACTCAAGCACTTCTCTCTGATCGTTTAGGAATCCAAGTTTGGTATTCAATTATTGGTGGCTCATTGGGTGGCATGCAAGCTTTACAATGGTCTGTTGATTATCCTGACCGTTTACAGAAATGCGTCATTATTGCCAGTGCACCTAAACTTTCAGCACAAAATATTGCCTTTAACGAAGTCGCTCGTCAGTCCATTTTGTCTGATCCTGATTTTCACAATGGTCGTTATCTGGAATTAGATAGTTACCCAAAGCGTGGCTTAATTTTGGCGCGTATGGTTGGACACATTACCTATCTTTCAGAAGAAGCCATGAAACAGAAATTTGGTCGTGATTTAAAATCTGGCAAATTTATGTATGGTTTTGATGTTGAGTTCCAAGTCGAAAGCTATTTACGTTATCAAGGTGAACAATTCAGTCGTAACTTTGATGCAAATACTTATTTGATCATGACCAAAGCCTTGGATTATTTTGATCCTTCACGTGAGTACCAACAATCTTTAACCAAAGCTTTGTCCAATACCAAATGTCGCTTTTTAGTGGTGTCATTTACCACGGATTGGCGTTTTAGCCCAGAACGCTCTCAAGAAATCGTCAATGCCTTGATTACCAATCAAAAACCAGTGAGCTACTTAGATATTGATGCTGAACAGGGGCATGATTCTTTTCTGTTCCCAATCCCATTGTACGTCAAATCCTTACGTGCATTTTTAGGTGGTACTGAACACCTCAATTCAACACCTAAGGAGGCTTTGTAATGCGTATTGACCAACAATTGGCTGAAAAATGGATCAATCCTGGTGCAAGTGTGCTCGATTTAGGTTGTGGTGATGGTGAATTATTGTCACAAATGAGCAAAAAACAGCAAATTCATGCTTATGGATTAGAAATTGATCAAGAAAAGATTGCAATTGCGGTCAGCAAGGGGTTAAATATTATACAACAAGACTTAAACCTCGGTTTGGGACGCTTTGCTGACCAGTCTTTTGACTACGTCGTAATGGCACAAGCTTTGCAAGCTGTAGATGCACCTGATGTGCTTCTGCGCGATATGGTGCGTGTGGGGAAACAAGCAATTATTACGTTTCCTAATTTTGCGTATTGGAAGACACGTTCATTCCTTGCGCTGAAAGGAAAGATGCCTGTTTCTGATGCCTTACCGTATATGTGGTACAATACACCTAATATCCACTTATGCACTTTTCGCGATTTTGAAGCCTTATGTGCTGAAAATCAGATTCAAATTATTGATCGACTCGCTGTAAATGGGAACCAACAAGGGAGCTTTTTAAGTAAAGCTGTCCCAAATTTGTTCGGCGAAGTCGCTATTTATCGAGTGAGCGCTCTATGAAGAAATTATTATTAGGCAGTAAATTATTTTTTGGGCTGCTCAGTATTCAAGCCCATGCGGACTATGTACCGCAGCAGCAACAATCTGTTTCAGCGATGGCAGCTCAGTATGCACATATGAATGTTTCAGATTTACAAAAAGCAGCCAAAGCTGGACAACCAGCAGCACAATTTTATTTAGCAACACATTTCCAAGCCGGTACTGGTGGTGTATCTAAAGATCTTAAACAAGCATTTACATGGTTTAAAGCGGCAGCTGACCAAGGTATTTCTGCGGCTCAGTTAAATGTAGGTCGTATGTATGCTGACGGTTTAGGTGTTGCTAAAAATGAAACATCTGCACGCCAATACTTTGAAAAGGCAGCAAGCCACGGTGACAACCGTGCGAGCTTTAACCTTGCAGTCATGGAAGAACAAAAGAAAAACTACATGGGTGCGTACCAATGGTATGAACTTTCTACACGTGATGGCATGTTAGACAATAAAGTGATCAATATGTCTCAAAGTAAGAAAACGGCTTTGGCTGCGAACTTAACTCAAGATCAAATTCGTACAGCAACACAACGTGCAGATCAATGGATTCAAGCTCAATAAGCTTGAAAATATTTTAAAGCACCTTCGGGTGCTTTTTTTATGCAACAACGAGTAGTTACAAATGACACATATGCTTCAACTTTTTCATAACACACGAATTTTAATTATTCCTCAAAATGAGGCTACAACGTATTCATTGCACAATATCAATGACCTGTTGAGTTTGGCATTTGCTGAAAATATAGCGCTGATTGCATTGCCTGTAACATCTTTAGAAAAGTGCTTTTTTCAATTGGAAAATAGAATTGCAGGCGAATTCATACAAAAATTTGTCAATTATAAAATTCGTTTAGCCTTTGTAGGAAATATTGAAAAATATACCCATAACAGTAAGGCACTCACAGATTTTGTTTATGAATCAAATCATGGAAAGGCATGCTGGTTTATAGAAAACTATGCTGAATTGGAACATAAGCTCAAACAAGAATTAAAAAACTAGTTTAAGTGGATAACACTTCGTGCATAACAAGGCTCATTTCAATCAGCACTGATTGTCAGACTTTTAAATATTTCAATAGGAGTTCAACATAATGCAAGAAACGCTCGCTCAATTAATCCAATTTGAATGCCAATTACATCATTCTGAGCGACGAAACCATAAAATATTGGATCAGCGCTTGCACCCAGAGTTCAAAGAAATCACCAAATCAGGTCGGATCATGAAAAAAAGCCAAATGCTTGAAGCACTTTTAAATGATCTAAACACGGATATGATTCATGCACAAGACTTTGAACTACAGCAACTCTCTGCTCATAGTGCTTTGTTGACTTACCTCAGCTATCAAGTCGATACCAATACTCAAGTAAAATATAATTCAGCTTTACGTGCTTCGATCTGGGTAATGAATGATCAGCAAGTATGGCAAATGATTTTTCATCAAGGTACGCTTTTGCATTTGTCCGCTGAGTCAGATTCTTCTATACATGGAAAAATATGAATAAGAAAAAATATTATGCTTCTCATCGTCAAATGCTTCCACTGGCAATTTTTACTGGTATTTTTGCCTGCCCATTTTGGTACGCTACCCTACTCCTCATTATTGAACTGTTTGAATTTAAGAATGGTGTTAAAAGTCTTTATTTAATTTTTGTCATTGCATTATTGGCAAGTTTTTCATATTTCTTGAGTCGAAAAGCAGTTTTACTATTTAAAAATCAATCCCCTATTCTGGTTTTGACTCAGGATAAAGTCCGAACCATCGAATTCAAAGGCAGAAGTGTCATTAAGAAAGAAATTTTGTTGCGTGATATTGCTCAAATAGAACTCAAAAAAACATTCTTGGATCGTCATTATTATTTACGCTTGATCATGAAAGACCAAAGTATCCAAAAACTCAATCTGAGCTCAGGGCTGATGCGTAATGATGACATCGTTGAGCTTAAGCAAGCGCTAGACTATTACATCCCTCCTCGCGCAAAACAGCGCTAATCATCAAATTTAGCCACATTTTAATTCACAGATTCAGTTAAAATAGCATCATTTTAACTTTCTGAGTTTGGATCATGTCATCTAAAGATTGGTTATCCCAAGGAACTCTGGTACTTGCCAGTAATAATAAAGGCAAAATTGCTGAGTTTGAAAAACTGTTTGCTGAATTGGCTTTACCTGTTGACGTGATTCCTCAAGGTCAGTTGAATATCGAAGATGCGATTGAAGATGGCTTAAGCTTTATTGAAAATGCAATTATCAAAGCGCGTCATGCAAGCCGTATTTCAGGCAAACCTGCAATTGCAGATGATTCTGGGATTTGTGTTCCTGTATTAGGTGGTGCGCCAGGAATTTACTCAGCACGTTATGCAGGTGAACACGGCGATGATGCAGCAAATAATGCAAAACTACTCGAAAACCTCAAGCCGTTGCGTAAAGAGAATCAGGTGATCGAAGGCATGTTTGTTTGCGTATTAGCATTAGTTGAGCATGCGGATGATCCTTTGCCACAGATTTTCCAAGGTATTTGGCAAGGTGAGGTGCTAGAACAAGCCCGTGGTGAAAATGGTTTTGGTTATGATCCACTGTTCTGGTTACCAGAGTTGGGGATTTCTAGTGCAGAAATGAGCAAACAAGACAAAAATAAAATAAGTCATCGTGGTCAAGCGATGCAATTATTTAAAGCCAGTTTGAAATAAAAATTACCTTTGAAAATTCCTCCCCTACTTTAAAATGAGGGAGGAATAAAATTTATAGACGCACAAAGAAATCATGAGGCTTTTCAAAGCCTTACAAATTAACAAAAATAAAGAATTAGAATGATAAAAAATGAATAAACACACCATATAAAACACATACCACACAACTGACTATTGTTCCTGAAGCAATATACTTTGCTGAAATACCCGTTCCTTGATAATGCGTTTCTAAAGCCACAATATTGGCGGCTGGAGGTAAACAAAATAGTAAGAACATCACACCGATATAGTCATGAATTTGTGGAACTGGTAAAAAGAAATACGCCAAGCTACATAAGATCATCCCACAAGACAGTTTCAGTATTGCCAGTCGAGTACTGATCAATAAGTCGTCCACATGCACTTTGGTTTTTCTTAACCACATCCCCAATACACACATCCCCGTAAAGCTCATACTCCACTTAGAGGCGTTATATATCCAATCCACCCATTGCTGGGTTTGAAAGTGTTGCACATCAAAACAACGTAAAAGTCCTGCAATAATTAAAGCAATCACGGGCGGTGATTGAAGCACTTTTTTAAACAGTAATACTTTAGATTGAGGCGCTGAGCTTACAGAGGTCACAGCCCATGAGTTACCAAAAATCGAAACACCGATATAAAGCGGAATCATGACCATACTATGCTCAGCACCAAAAATTGCTAAAGCGATTGGAAAGCCTAACCATGCCATATTGGTATAACTAAAACATAGCGATGCCAAACGATCTTTCGAGCGTTTTAAGTAAACAAAAAAAAGGATAAAGCACGAGAAAAAGGCAAATAGAATTAAAGCAATACTGCCCGATTTATAAAAAACCATATTGTAGATGATGACAATCGGGATAAAGACACGTGCCAGCAATAAAGACATCATCGTCTTTAAATTCATTGAAAATTTGCTATTCGCCAGTATTAACCCACAAATAAATGACAGAACTGGAAATAACAAAGACACAATATACCCCTTATTCTCAAATCATGATCATACTAGCACTTTCCAAAATCGATAGTGTTTAACATCGCAAAATATTTCAAAAATATTTTCTGTCTTTAAATTGAAATATTAATGTCACTTTTCTGTCACGGATAACTGTTGTTATAGCTCTAAATAAAATAGGAGTTAAAACTATGGCTGGATTATCGATTTGGCATGTACTTATTTTTGCAATCGTGGTGATTTTACTATTTGGTACATCGAAACTGAAAAATTTAGGTAAAGACGTTGGCGGTGCAGTAAAAGATTTTAAGAAATCAATCAAAGATGAAGAAGCGACCCAAGCTTCAATCACTGAAACTCGTACATTAGAGCATCAAACGACCAATACTGATGTGAACTCTACTGTAAAACACTAATCGGTGAGGCGTAGATCATGTTAGATGTTGGATTTTCAGAACTGTTAGTTTTCGGGATCATTGCGCTTTTGGTATTGGGACCCGATAAGCTTCCTGAAGCTGCTCGTTTTGCTGCCAAATGGTACAGTAAATTTAAACGGGCGATCACAAGTGTCCAAAATGATATCGATCGTGAGTTACGTCTTTCTGAGTTTAGAGAGCAAATGCAGCAAGAGATGCAGAAGATTCAAGAACTTGAACAAAAAATGCAAGCTCAGATGCAAGAGCTACAACAACAAAAAATTGCGATAGAACAAGAAACCCATGCTGAACAGCTAGGTCAAAAAAATCTTTTAGCAACATACCATTACTATAAACTAGATACTCAGGTTCCTTCTATTTATATGTTAAATCATGGATTAAATCAGCAAAGTTGCATGATGCCAGCTCCACAAATTGTTCCCATCGAGATGGTCACAACACCACAACTTAAGGTAGCCGTATGACGGATTCACTCGCGCCTCAGGTACAAGACAGCGCATCGACAGAACGTCCCCCTTTAGATGCAATGCCGATTACACAACATCTCATGGTGTTGCGTAAGCATCTATTTAAAATTGTGGGTGCATTGATTCTGATCTTTTTTTGTTTATTGCCTTTTGCCAATAAAACTTATATTGCTCTATCAGAACCATTAAGAAAGCAATTGCCTGCAACATCAACCATGATTGCAACGGATGTCACTGCAACATTTATGGCACCATTTAAGTTGAATTTTTTTATTGCACTGATGCTCGCTATGCCCTTTATTATTTATCAACTTTGGGCATTTATTAAACCAGCACTGTACGAAAAAGAAAAGAATCTAGCATTTCCACTCTTATTTGGCAGCATTATTCTGTTTTATTCGGGTATCGCATTTGCTTATTTCGTTGCTTTACCCTCAATTTTACACTTTTTCATCAGCGTCTCTCCTGAAACAGTTGCACCGATGACGGATATTAATAGCTATCTAAGTTTCTGCTTAAAGCTGTTCTTGGTCTTTGGTCTAACCTTTGAAATTCCAATTATTACTTTAGTTTTGATTCTTATTGGCTTCGTAACCACGAAGACATTGGCTGAAAAACGTCGTTTTATTGTCGTTGGCTGCTTCTTTGTCTCGATGTTTATTACTCCACCAGACGCAATATCAATGATTATGTTAGCCATTCCAATGTGGATGTTATTTGAGCTCGGCTTGTTACTCGGTAAAATGATCGAAAAGCGCAAAACTGCAGATGTCTAAATCATAAAAATAAGAAAATATTCAACACTCAAATGGCTTTTAAAAGCCATTTTTTTATTCTCAAAATTTCTCTGACCATCTTCCCCCTCAACAATCAAAAGATATATCACCTAATTTTTATTACTCATATTTAAAATAATTTGATTAAAACTTAGTGAATATTAATATTTTACACCGAATAAATTCTCACTATTAAATATAGATCGTAATTTTAATGAGTGAATTAACAACAAATTACTCAACATTTATTTCTTTGTGACAGTTCTATTACCTTCTTAAATTAATATTAAATTTAACCAATATTAAATATAAAAGTAAGAGAGTTTACATATTAGTTCGCTATGTTTTTAAGCTGAATCAAAATCACATTTCATCTTAAGTTAAAGCCATAGGGAATCTTATGACAGACCTCACGCCATATCATGAAGATCAAGAGTTAGATAACAATACTTCGAATAACATTCATTTCCGTGACATCTTAGAACAACGGATTTCTCGTCGTAGTTTAATTACCAAAACAGCCAGTGGTGCAGCAGCATTAGCTTTAGCATCTAGCTTGACAGGTTGTAATGATGACGATGACAATCATTCAAATACAGATAGTTCGGTAAAAAAACCAGAAAAACTCAGCTTTACACCCGTTGTAAAAAATCTGAATGATATCGTTACTGTTCCAGCAGGCTACGAAGCTACAGTGCTTTATGCACTCGGAGATCCACTGACACAAAACCTTGCTGAATGGGATGACAACAACGTTCCTTCAGGTGTAAGTTTCACTGCACGATCAGGGGATTGTCATGATGGGATGAGCTATTTTGGTTTAAATTCCAGTACAGCTAAATATGATGCAAAAGCATCAAATAGTGGTTTACTGGTGATGAACCATGAATACATCAACCAAACTTTTTTACATCCTAAAGGTGCAACAAGAGTCAATGGTCGTCGTCCAGAAGATGAAGTTATTCGTGAAATGAACGCACACGGCGTATCGATTATCGAATTAAAAAAAGATGCAAGTTCTCAAAAAGTGGATATTGTTAAAAGTTCACCATTCAATCGCCGTATTACCGCATCTACAGTGATGGATTTCGCGGGCATTGTTGCAGGTTCAGATTTAATTAAAACCAAATATTCACCGTCGGCAAAGCAAACACGTGGTACGCATAACAACTGTGGTAATGGTTATACACCATGGGGAACCTACCTCACCACAGAAGAAAACTTTATTGGGTATTTTGTACGCAACAAAGGGGATGATACAAAGCGGACTGCTTCGGAAATCATTGCACTCAATCGCTATGGTTTAAAAGATGGTGCAAGTTCTCGTTATGGCTGGGAAACGGCAATTGGTGCAATCGAAAGCCAAGATTTATATGATCGTTGGAATTCGTCTATTACCGCAGAGACTGCTGACAAAGATTATCGTAACAGCGCCAATACTTTTGGTTGGATCGTAGAAATTGACCCATTTGATAGTCGTTCAAACCCAGTAAAACGAACATCATTAGGTCGTTTTGCACATGAGGATTGTCGTGCCAGTCGTTTAATCGAAGGTGAAAATTTGACTTTCTATATGGGTGATGACTCACGTGGCGAATACATTTATAAATTCGTATCGGATGCCAAATGGGATGCCAAAGATGTCAATGGCGGTTATCGCGCTGGTGATAAGTATATGAATAGTGGCAAACTTTATGTGGCTCAGTTCAACAATGATGGTACGGGTAAATGGATTGAGTTGGCATATGGAAAAAATGGTTTAAATGATGCCAACACGGTGTATCCATTTAAATCTCAAGCGGATGTCACAACATTTGCACGACTTGCTGGTGATGCTGTTAAAGCGACTAAAATGGATCGCCCAGAATGGGTTGCAGTGAACCCTGAAAATGGTGAGGTCTATGTCACGCTTACGAACAACTCAAATCGTGGTACAACACATGCTTTAGATGCTGCCAATCCAAGAAACTATAGTGATCCTGAAGGCGGTAAAGGCAACGTCAATGGTCATATTATCCGCTTCCATGAGAAAGATAATAAAACTACAGCAGAAAGCTTCACTTGGGATATTTACCTATTTGGTGCTGAAGCAAAAATGGCCAGCAACATTAACCTTTCTGCGTTGAACGATAATAACGATTTGTCTTCACCAGATGGCATGTGGTTTGACCCTCGTGGTGTTCTTTGGATTCAAACCGATGATGGTGCTTATACAGATACTACCAACTGTATGATGCTTGCTGCATTGCCAGGAAAAGTGGGTGATGGTGCAAAAGCAACAACCTCAGCTGGACAAGAAACCATCGTTGGTAAGCAAGTGACAGATGAAAATCTGCGTCGTTTCCTTACAGGTCCAAAACAATGTGAAATTACGGGTGTGACCATGACACCAGACTACAAAGCGATTTTCATCAATGTTCAACATCCTGGTGAAGACTCTCCAAGCTTTGATAAACCTTCAAGTCACTGGCCTGCATCACAAAAGGATGCGAATAATAAAGTTGCTCGTCCACGTTCAGCAACTGTCGTGATCACACGCAAAGATGGTGGCGTGATTGCAGGTTAAATAAGAATTCTGCTTTTAAAGCCATGTAGATTTAGTTTTGCATGGCTTTTTATCTTTCAATATTACATTTAATTTTGACCAGTTCCCCCAAATGCTCACCTTGTTGCGTTTTTTCAATCCAGTCCAGCGCTGAGAGACCGATTCTTAAAAAGTTTGAACAACGTGTACCATAGATCGGGCTTTGAATAAATGTTGAAGACAATAGCTCTTCCATGTCTGCATTAATCCCAGTATTTGGAAGTAAATCTGGAATGATTTTACGTTCATCTTCCAGAATATCCCAAACAGCATGCTGTAAATCTGATTCAAGAATAGAACTGACTTGTAGCATAGGTAAAAATTCTTGGGTAAATCGTTTACGCAAATGCTTGGTTTTCTCCCAATCATCAGACATTAATCCATTGGAAACCACATATACACCTTGCGATAAAACTTGTGGGGCTTCACCACGATTACTCATATACACAGCTTGATGTTGATCACCTACAAATAAATTAAAACCTGCATAGTCTCGTTGCCGTTGTTCAAGCGCTTGGGCAAAACGGATAGGTGTTTGCTCAGATTCTAAAAAATTTTGAACCAAATCTCCGCGTGTAGTGGGATAAGTCTGTTTATCTGCTCCATCGCGATAATTGGTCACAATCGCCCATCGCCCCTGTGGAGTAACGCCCATCCATGTTCCACCCGACTGTAAATCTTGCCCTGCAATTATTCCGTGTTCTGACCACTGTTGTAATTGAGTACTCGGACGATGATAGAATTCATCGCGATTGGAGATCAAACATACAGGTAGGTCATCTAAAACCTGCCAAGCCAACGCCACAATACACATAAAGCACATTCCATGAAGTTTACACATTGAATGTACAACATTTTTAATATCTTTCAGCTAAAATCTGTGCAAAATAGAAAATCAAGGATTAGGAATGCTCACCTACCCGAATATTGACCCAGTTGCAATATCACTGGGACCACTTAAAGTTCATTGGTATGGACTCATGTACCTTTTGGCATTTTTATGTGCTTGGGGTCTTGCGAATTATCGTGCGAAACAACGTGATCACTGGAATGCAGAAATGGTTTCAGATCTGGTGTTCTACGGTGCGCTCGGTGTTGTCCTTGGAGGTCGCATTGGCTATGTCTTATTCTATGAGTTTGATAAATTCTTAGCAGACCCTATCTGGCTTTTTAAAGTTTGGACAGGCGGTATGAGTTTCCATGGTGGATTCCTTGGGGTAATGATTGCCATGCTGTTATGGTGTCATAAGTATAAAAAGACTTGGTTTGAAACACTTGATTTTATTGCACCTTGTGTACCAACAGGCTTAATGTTTGGTCGTATTGGTAATTTTATCGGCGGTGAATTGTATGGACGTCAAGTCTCTGATCCTAACTTTGCCTTAGGAATGATTTTTCCAACTGACCCACTACATTTAGTCCGCCACCCTTCTCAGCTTTACCAAGCACTGTGTGAAGGCTTATTGCTGTTCCTTATCCTCTGGTTCTATAGTGCTAAACCTCGCCCACGTTATGCAGTTTCTGCAATCTTCTTAATGGGTTATGGCTGTGCTCGCTTCTTTATGGAATTTTTCCGTGAACCCGATGCGGATCAAGGTTACATCTTATTTGGTTGGATGACCAAAGGTCAAATACTTTCATTTCCAATGATCCTTGCAGGGTTATGGCTGATTTGGTATGCATACCAAAAGAAAATCTTTGATTGGGGTCCACAAAAAAACACTTAATCATTTCTGTTTAAGTTTTATATGGTGAAGCAATGCTTCACCTTTTTTATGCTAAATTAGTAACATCCAATTTTAATGAAATCACTATGCTCGAATTTTGGTTTGATCCTAAAGTCTCAGTCACCAAGAAATTAATTTTCTTCATTTTATCGGCAATTTTGAGTCTTGGATTATATTGGTACCAACCTTTAACCATCGATAATATTTTACTCTTTGCTGGAACTGGAATTATTTTTCTAATCTGTCGTTACTGTAAAATTCATTTTGCTGCGAAGAATCCAACAGGCCTATTTTATCGTGTATTGACGTGGATTCCTTTAGCATCACTCTTGGTTTTGATTTTTAAAAATATGAATCATGGTGAAATTCTAATTCCGGGCGCACAAGGTATCGGCTTTATGGTTTTGGCAGTATGTATTTTTTCCCCGTTGTCATTACTCAATAAAAATACACCACAACAAGCACCTAAATAATGTTAGATTTTTGGTATTCCTCACGTTGTACACGTGAAATTAAATTAATCAGCTCAGTTTTGACTTGTGCAATCATTTATTATTGCGCTTCAATTGAAAAGTTAAATTCTTTTTTTACCGTAGTTTGCTTATTATTGGGTGTCTTGATTCATATTTTGTTCCAACTGCGCTTAAAATTATCCACAACACATCCATATGCTCAGGGATTTAAAATTCTTTTTTCTATTTTCCCAATGCTCGGCTTTTTGCTGATTTTATTTTTATTGCCATCACAGCATAAATTGTGGACATCAATTCAAGCTGCTGGTTTTACTGCATTGGGGCTATTCATTGTATCAATCTATCAAAATCGTGCTAAACGATTTGAATCAAATTGATCTATGCCGTTAAGCGATAGTATTCATACGTTACGTTCGGATCTTTATAAACATCATAACTGCGTTGTCTAAAGTCTGATACCCACTGTGTACCCGTAAAACCCGCAATATGGCCATAACGATGACGG
The DNA here is from genome assembly GCF_056930735.1 of Acinetobacter sp. B-6. NCBI lineage: Bacteria > Pseudomonadati > Pseudomonadota > Gammaproteobacteria > Moraxellales > Moraxellaceae > Acinetobacter > Acinetobacter sp. B-6. Next base: position 119,226 of record NZ_JBXPBY010000013.1, read on the forward strand.
CTTGTACTGTTAATGATGTAAATATCACCTTCTTGTGGATTATCAAAATCTGGGCGGATTTGCTTATAACCGATTTCCGTCAGGGTTGAACCCCAGTCTGATGCTGCTACAGGATGATCAGAAAAACGAGCTCCAGCTGACTCAAGTGCAATTCTCACATATCGTGCACAACGATGCGCTGTAGTGCTTCGTGACATGCTAACGAGTTTTTCGGTGAATTTACCAATATCGATTAAACTTTCTTTCTTGAACGCTTCAGTTTGATTTTTAAAATTTTCAAAGGCTTTGCTTTTTAGGTATTCTTCTGGTCGAAAATTATTATTTTGATTTTCCGATCGAATCTGAATATGAACCGTGGGATTCACGTATTCATTCATATTAACATTGTGGTCGTAAATCATGTACTGTCCTCAAACTGCCCTTTTGAATTGATTCAAACCACCTTGTTTAAACCAATAACAACTTTTCACAAGCCATGAATACTAATCAGCAAATCTTAAAATGTAGACTTAAAACATGTAAAAAAATATGTAAGTGTTAATAAATCTCATTTGTCTGCTTTCAACTTACTGAAACTTTTGAGATTACCTTAAAAACAGACAGGGTTTGTTTGGTTAAAAAATAAGCATAAATAATTTTATTAGCCGTAGCGGTAAAACTTTTTCTTAATCTAATCAACACATTAAACTGTCAATTTGGTCACATTTTTTGTTTTTTATTGACGCTAAAACTAAATCATTAATATCGCTATTTATCTCAAAGCTGATGCAAAGGACATCAGCTTGGTCGCTCACCAAAAAATACTTAATAACAATCCCAATTGTAAACAACTTTAGAAAAATCTCTTTTGGCAAGATCGTCAGGGTGGATAAAGAAATTGCCTACTCCAGAATCACCCCACATGATATCTACTTCACCTGCATCATCTGTATCAATTTGCAGTAATAGCACATAGTCTTGAATCGACTCATTGTATTCACGTGGATCAGTTTGAGTAAAAAATGGGTATCCACCTAAACGATGCCCACTCGCTGAAATAACTTCGGTATATTCATCACAGAACTCCTTCTCATCGTCTCTGTCATAAGGATCAGTCACTTTTTCAGCAAAATCAAAGTTATTCATATCGATATAACTTTCAGATTTCTCAAATTGAATCGCAGCTTGACCTGCAATCGGGCTATAAATATCATCTCCATCAAAGCTTGGAAAATCAGTTTGCAAATTTGCAGAATCGTGTTCAATGCTGTCATGAAAGATGATTTTAAAACCATCTTGCTTTTGCTGATCATCAAAATCCATTCCATATAAGTCATCATATGGATTGATAAAAAATTGCAAAATCCCAGATTGAGGATAAATATTATTTTCTGGTAATTCAGCAAAATTGATTTGCGCCAATAATTGTAAATTTTCGCCTTCTGAGCTTTGCGGATATTGCTGCGCTAAAGGTAAATAAGGATGTCCGCCAACTTTACTCTGCCAAATTTCTAAATGCTCAGCAGGCAGTAATGATATTTCGATGCTGTCTTTTTTAGTTGCCGCAATTTGTTGTTTATACGCTTGTAAAGCTGATGGAAGTTCATTCAAATTTATACTCATTTTCAAATTCTCTAAATATTCGATTAAAGTCACAAACAGAAAAATATTCTTTGTTAAAAACAAAGCCAGATTAGTATAAACTCTGAGACTATTCGAAAGTATTACGAATGGGTAATGGTGCGACATAATCTGTCATTTGTATCATCCCCCTTCCCAAATTGGAACTTCTATGAAAGCGTATTTAGACCTTCTACAACATATCCTAGACAATGGCGGTGACAAAGGTGATCGTACAGGTACAGGTACTCGTTCTGTATTCGGTCATCAAATGCGTTTTGACTTGTCTAAGGGCTTCCCTTTACTTACCACTAAAAAAGTTCATTTCCGCTCAATCGTGATTGAATTATTGTGGTTCTTAAAAGGTGACACCAATGTTCAATATCTAAAAGACAATAAAGTGTCGATTTGGGATGAATGGTCTACTGCGGAACAAACTGCCCGTTTTGGTCGTCCTGAAGGTGAACTTGGTCCTGTTTATGGTCATCAATGGCGTAATTTTGGGGCAACTCAAAAAGAAAATGGTTTATTTGAAAATGATGGTTTTGATCAGATCAGTTGGTTAATTAATGAAATTAAGACCAATCCAAACTCACGTCGCTTAATTGTATCAGGTTGGAACCCAAAAGAAGCAGGCAAAGTTGCTTTACCGCCATGTCACACTTTATTTCAGTTCTTCGTTCAAGATGGAAAACTGTCTTGCCAACTGTATCAACGTAGTGCTGATGTGTTCTTGGGTGTTCCTTTCAATATTGCCAGTTATGCATTACTGACTCATATGATTGCACAAGTTTGTGGTCTAGGCGTAGGAGACTTTGTTTGGACTGGTGGTGATACACATTTATATGTGAACCATTTTGAACAGGCAAAATTACAATTGACCCGTGAACCTTTGCCATTATGTCAGCTTAAACTTAACCCTGCGATTCACGATATTTTTGATTTCAAATTTGAAGATATTGAAATTGTGGGTTATGAATCCCATGCTGCAATTAAAGCTCCAGTTGCTGTGTAATTTTTAATAATCCAATTTGTGATTTTGCTCCCTCTTTCAAGGAGGAAAATCATTGAATGGATGACGAAGTGGATTGAGTATGACATTTAAAAATTTTGAAATTGTTCATGTGGTTGCCATGGATCAACAACACTGCATTGGTAAAGCAAATGATCTTCCTTGGCACATCTCGGCAGACCTAAAACATTTCAAAGAAATTACCCAAGGTGGCGTGGTTGTCATGGGTCGTAAAACACTTGAATCAATGGGACGTGCACTACCAAAGCGTGTAAATTGGGTCATTACACGTGATTCAAATTGGCAGTTTGAGGGTGTAAAAACGACCAACAGTATTGAATCTGCTTTGGAACAAGCCATTCCTGATGTTTTGGCTTCAGAAAAACCAACCAGCATCTTTATTATTGGTGGTGGTGAAATTTTCAAGCAAACGATTCATATTACAGATCGACTTGAACTGACTCATATTGATCTTGATGTTCAAGGTGATGCACATTATCCAGAAATTCCTCAAGAATTTAAGAAAGTCGCCAGCGAGTCACATGTTGACGACAAAACAGCTATTGCTTTTGAATTTGCAACATATAGAAAATAGCACTGAACTTTATTAATAAAAATAGCTGCTTATGGATAGCTTAAAAACGAAACCAATGCTACACAGATTAGGAATGGGTTTACTTCATTCCTTATTTAGCTTATTTGTTGTCATGACGAGTATTTGGTTTTGTCTTGCCATTTGGATTCAACAACCTTTAGGTCAAATCTTTAGCTATTTTATTATTATCCTATGGGCGATTTTTGCGTTGAGCATTCTTGGAATTTATTTCACCAAGAATCTATTTACTCGAAAAATTGACAGCTTGATTTATTTGGTTGCATTCCTTCTGAGCTTGGTTTGGTATTTTAATATCCCCGCTAAACAAGACCGTGAATGGAGTCCTGAAGTTTCCAGAATTTTTAGCTATGAAAAGCAAGGTCAACTGGTCACAATTCATAATGTTCGAAATTTCGATTGGCGCACAACCGATCAATATGATGAGCGATGGGAAACACGAACGTATAATTTAGATGATATTACAGGTGTAAATATCATCACCTCATATTGGATGGGACCACAAATTGCGCATACCTTAGTGAGTTTTAATTTTTCAAATCAACGACCTTTAGTCTTCTCAATCGAAATTCGTAAAGAAAAAAATGAAAGTTTTTCTGCGATAGGTGGTTTCTTTAGACAGTTTGAGCTAAGCCTCATTGCCGCAGATGAAAAAGATATTGTCTATACACGAAGCAATATCCGAGGTGAACAAGTTTATTTTTTCCCTGTTCGATTACCAAAGGCTGAAAGCCAAGCATTATTTGAAGAATACTTATCTAAATCCGCAGATTTAGCCAAGCATCCAAAATGGTATAACACCCTAACCAGCAACTGCACAACTTTGGTTTTTGATATGGTTCAAGCCATTTCAGCTCAAAAACTTCCAACAGACTATCGTTTAATTGCTTCTGGGTATTTACCCAATTATTTGTACGATCTAGGTGCTCTAAATCATCAGTGGTCTATGCATGAATGGTACGAAAAAGCCCATGTGAATCCCAGAACTGATGAATATTCACATTTTAAATATCAAAATAGTGCTAATTTTTCTAAGGTTCTCCGTTTAGGTTTACCAGAAGAATATGCGAAATAATATATAACGGTGTTTAAATTAATCCAGTGATATACTTCATTTCTATTGATATAAAATTATGACAAGATTAAGGAGAACACTCATGTTCAAAGCCATTATTGCAGCGACAATAATAACATCTACACTTTTTGCAACTGGATGCACCTCAACACCAAGTAGTACCCAGCAAGCACAAAACCTTAGTTTATTACAAAATAAAAATTGGACCCTCACACATATTGGTGCAACAGAATATAAGGCTGACCCAAGCTCACGTAATGCTCCCAGTATTCAATTCGGTTCAGATTTACGTGTAAGTGGCAGTGATGGCTGTAATCGCATCATGGGACAATATGCATTAAAAGGACAACATATTACGATCGGGCAATTGGCTTCGACCAAAATGCTTTGTCCAAGCAGCATGCAAATCGCCACACAATATACTGAAGCTTTAAGCAAAGTTCAGGGCTTTCAAGTCTATGACAAGACCCTAAAGTTAGTCGATCAATATGGTAATCGTGTTTTGCAGTTTACGACACCTTAAGCTTTGAAAAGCTAATAACAGACATTGGCTAAAAGTTTAAGCTTCTAGCTTTTTTAGCTTTTTTAGCTTTTTTAGCTTTTTTAGCTTTTTTAGCTTTTTTAGCTTTTTTAGCTTTTTTAGCTTTTTTAGCTTTTTTAGCTTTTTTAGCTTTTTTAGCTTTTTTAGCTTTTTTAGCTTTAAATCATTAAAAAATAAAGACAATAATTTTACTACACACGCAAACGAATAATTCGACTTACAATAGTGCTGATTTAAAATTGAGAATATTTAAATGAAAGTTGTTGGTCTGATCTTAATCTCTTGCCTATTTTTATCTGCATGTAGCTCAATGAATGTGAGACCCACTGTAGGCGTGACTATGGGCACATCCGTAAAATAAAAAAACAGCGCCGAAGCGCTGTTTTTTCAACCTAAAAGAATTACGGGCATGTAATCGTATTAATACCATAAGGACTTTTTAAATTTGGTCCATAAGTTCCATCAGTGCTGTAATCCGATGCAACTGAAGCTAATCCAAGATTATATGTTGTTCTAAATGGTAAAGTTGCAACTTGTGAAGAAGCACCAATTTGTACATTAAGCCATTGAGCATAAATCTTCGGATAACGAATCACGAAGTCAAATTTTCCATCAGCATCCGTTGTATATGTAGCTGTAGCACCCTGCCCTAGGAACGTTGGCACCTTAACTGGAATACTGGTTACTTCACTATTGGTAATCGCATTATAAGGTGAACTTACAGCACAACCACGTGATGGATTAACTACTGCCGATACACTAAAATCATCACTAGTATCTGCTGGGGTTCCATTGTTATTCATCACTGCGCCATTTGAATCAATATAATTATTTGGATTATCCAAATAATAATTATCACCAGGACCAACCCATTTTAGTACAGGACTAGAACCTGGAACAGGTGCTAATGCCCATACATAACGACCTTTGATATAATTAGTTGGATTGATATCCATTTCGACTTTTTGATTCGCTAATGGCTTACCATCAAAATCAACGACACTTACAGATAGATTTTTTGTATAGTACACGCCATCATTTGAAGATCCCGTTTCTGTAGGATTAACACCAATGACTATTGATGCAATTGGATTTTGCACAACTGACTGGACAACATCAATACGAGAAATTTGAGTCGCGTCCAAATATCCAGTTTCGCTGAAACTTGCTGATAGATTTAAATCATCGGCATCAAATGCTGTAGCTGTATAGCTTGGATTACGTGTACTTTCATCAATTTTAACTTTAAATACTGCTTGCCCATTTTGATCTGTTGTTAAACCAGATGCGCCAACAATAATGGCACCATTACGAATAAAATCTTTGATACTCAAACTAACATACTTATTCGCTACACCACCACCATTTTGATCTACTAAACTTACAGTGACATTTGCTAGATCATTACGTACGTTGAGAGTTGCTTTATTCGACTCGATTCGTAAGTTATAGCGAGCAGGCTGTGGCGCTGTTGGTGAAGGCTTAAATGCTGTTAAACGATAAATTTGTGTTGTTAAGGCCCCATTTGCATTGGTATTACTTGCAGTAAGTTCAATTCCACTTGCCAACAATAAATCTGCATCCGCAGTATTACCATCGACTTCTACAGAGAAGAAAGCATTTCCTGTTGAATCTGTTTTTACTGTCTGTGGTTTACTTGTATTTGTCGGATGTCCATCACCAGGTGTACCAATAATTAATGTTGCAGAATTATTCGCAGCTAAAGTTACCTCTTCATCTTTAACAGGCAAACCATTATTATCCAGCAATTGCACTGTAACAATTGTTTTATCACCAGAAACACTTAGACTGGATTTAGAAGAGCCTATAGTTAAATGATTTGGATTAACAGCTTCAAAAACACTGAACTCTAAGGTAGATACAACATCAACACCTTTTGGATTTTTTATCGTACCTTTGATTTGAATTGCCTTAGAACCTAAATCAATTAATGCTTGCTTAGCAGCACTTGGAATGTCTTTTGGAATCACAATTGTTATTGGCGTCTGACCATTTGCAGCAGTTACTAATGAATCATTACTTAATCGAATTCCAGCATCATAAGCTTCTTTATTTAAAGCTAAGTTAACTGGATAGCCTGTATTTGCACCTAATTCATCTTTTACTGCAACTTGAACTTGATAACTCTTACCAAATTCTAATTCTTTTTTATCAGCAGTTAAACGAAGGTTTACAGAATCTTGAGGAATAGCAACTTGAATAGTACCAGTCTGCTGGATACGATCACCATTGTTAAGATTGGTTCCAACTACAGCAAAAGTAATACCATTCTTAATTAAGTTTGCATCATATAAACCTTCTGAAACTTTAATCGTAAACTCTGCTTCCCCTTTACTATTCGTCGTAACAGTAGCATCTGACAAAGACACTCTTGAACCGGCTAAACTTGATAAAGCAATCGCTACAGGCGTGTTTGGAATAGTTACACCATACTCATCTTTCGCTATTACTTTAACGCGTACTTCACCGCCTAAGACCGAAACGGTTTGGACATCATAACTAAGATTTAAGGCCGCTAGATCTGGAATTAAAACTACGGGTTGGGCAATTTCAATTTTACGAGTAACCGTATAAGCTGAACCATCTTTACGTAGCCCCTTAATCGCAACAGTAAGACCATTTGCTACTAAATTTGTCAATTCAGCTCCATTACTGGCCTTAATTTTTAGATTAAATGTAGTTTTACCATTAGAATCTGTCACCTTGGTCGATGTTGTATCTGCACCAAAACTAACCCCATTACTGATTGCAGCATCATTAAGCCCAATGGAAACTTTTTGATTTGGTAGAACTTTACCATCAGTACCTATAGCATCCACTGAGACGGAGATATTGTGTTCTTGATTAACAGTTAAAATTACACTTCCAGATGGTACTCCAACATTCAAATGATCTAAATCAATTTCACCTTGCGCTGTTGGTGCTTTAAAATTGAGATTAACTGTACTTGCCGCCCCAGTGCCGTTGGCTGGTTTTGCAATCAATCCAAGACCATTTTCGACCAACGCTTTCTGTTCCGCACTGCCACTTGCTTTATATGAATATGTAAACGTTGCATAACCTGTTGCGTCAGTAAGAGCATCGGCTGAGCTCGTTAAGCTCAAACCTAAATTTTGCAACTCTGGAACAGAGTAAGCTTTACTAAAGCCTAAGGTTACAGTTTCGCCTTTTAATGCACCACCTTTTACACCTGTAGCTTTTACTTTTACAACAATAGTTTGATCCTTCGTGTAGTCATAAGCAGTATTTATCGGATCAATTGCTAAAAAGCTTAGCGCTTCTTCAGATTTGGCTTCATCTTCTACAGCAATTTTAATATTGTTAGATATGTTATTATCCGCAGTAAAAGTAGCAGTAATACCAGCTGCAACTAATGCTTCAACAGCATCAGGCGTTTTAGCATTTGTTTTTAAGGTATAAGTAACATAACCTGTTTTAAATTCCTGTTCTGCACTTCCATCAAAAGTCACACCATTCGAAGTTGCTTCTGCATTCAAGCTTAATTTAACTTTACCTTGAGTTGCAGCTTCACCTTTGTTATTGATGCCTTTAACAGTAATAGTAATAGAATCGTTTTTTGCATTGATTTGATATGAAGAAGCAATTTCAAGACGTTGAAGTCCAAGTTGGTTGGATGCACCTGTATCAGCGGTTGTTACTTTAACCGTTGATGTCGCAAAGATATCAGCAGATTCACTATATACTGCTTTTAAATTAATACCTTGTTGAGATAATGCGATTGGATAAGACGATGCAGATTTAAGGGTAAATGTCGCATAACCTTTTGCGTCCGTCATCACTTCTGGCTGATCAATGGTTACACCATATACACTACTACTATCAGTAAAAGATAATTTTACTTTCTTATTGGTTAAAAGGTTGCCATCACTATTTTTCGCAACAACAATGACTTTTGTCGTTCCACCTTGAGCAACAATAGGGTTATCTTCAGTAACTATTTCTAATTTTTGAACAATCTGAGTAACATCTTTAAATGTGATTGATGCATTCGCTTTACTTTCAGCTTTAAACTCATCTACTAATTTAAAATCTAAATTTGCAGAAGTTGAAGCCAATTTAGCAATATCATCTGCTGTTAAATCGCTATTTGCAACAATTGTAAAAGTAGCATTACCAGCACTATCAGTAATTAAGCTTGAACCTGTAGAAATAGAGAATTTACCTTGCATTTCAGCAGGTAAGGCTAAAGAGACTGTTTGATTCTGCTTTACGCCACCATTTTTATCAGTCACTTGAGCAGTTATAGAAGCTGTGCCTTTTGGTAAATTAAGCACAACACCTTGTTGAATTTTAAGATTATATTCACTTTGAATTGTGCTTGTTTTTTTAATATTTAGTGTATAAATTTGCTTAATTGTTGTTCCGTCTACAGTTGCTGTCAGTTGTACTTTACCAGAAGCAGCATTCATTGCAGGAATATTTAGTTCAAATACTGCGAGACCATCATCCCCTGTAGTCACTTGTGAACTCTTACTCGTTACACCCAGATTTTCACTATCTGCAATCGACAAATTGATCAATTTAGCCGCTACACCACCTTTATCACTGTTCAAAGCTTGAACTGAGACTAAAATTTTAGAATTATCGTAAGCAACTTCAATTGGCTTCGCTTCAGAACTTTGTAAAGATAATCCGAGACTTTCTACAACTTTTTTGGGATCTGTAGTCGAACCATTTCCATTAGTCCCACCACCGGTTCCTCCTGTATTTTTATTATCATCTCCATAATAACCTCCTCCACCTCCACCGCAAGCAACTAAAGCCAATGAAGAAGCAAGAACTGTCGCTTTCACCCCAATTTCTTTTAAACTTGTTAAATAAGTCATAATTTGTTCCATTTTATTTAGTATAAATTTGCCCTAAAAATACTTTTATGGCTTTTACACGAAATGTACTCAAATCTACAATTTTTTTCAATCGAATACTTGTGATATGTTGAAAAAATATAATTTGACAACATTCCAAGTGTAGGTATTAGACAGTATTTCTTAGATATTGATTTAAAATACTTTGATATCATAGAATTAGGAGCAGAAATGTACGACATCATTATCATTGGTGCAGGAACAGCAGGCATCAGCGCATATAAAGAAGCAGTTAAATATACCTCCAACCTATTGATAATTAACAAAGGACCTTGGGATACTACCTGTGTTCGAGTCGGATGTATGCCAAGTAAAGTTTTAATTTCAACAGCCAATCGAATACATGATATTCAACACGCGGATGAAGTTGCCTTAAGTGTTCAATCAGAAATTAATACAGATCGAGTGATGCAACATGTCCAAAATTTACGTGATCGCTTTGCACGAGCAACACTGAAAGATGTAGAAAGCTGGGAAGAGAAACATAAAATTGATGGTGAAGCTAAGTTTATAAATGCCCATACAGTTGAGGTCAATGGTCAACAATATCAAGCAAAGTCATTTATTTTGGCTGTCGGTTCAACACCAACCTACGACAAAGATTGGAAAAAGAATATTGGGAATAAACTCATCACATCCGATGAAGTCTTTGAACTTAAAACGCTACCTAAATCAATTGCAGTAATTGGGAGTGGCGTAATTGCCCTTGAATTAGCCCAAGCCATGCATCGTTTAGGCGTGAATACGACTGTTTTTGCTAGAAGCAAAAAAGTCGGCGTACTGACCAGCCCGAGTTTACAAGCAATTGCACAGACAACACTTTCAAAAGAGTTAGATATTAAATTCGAGGTTTTACCCAACTCAATTGAAGACACAGAGCATGGTGTTGCAGTTTCATTTATAGAAAATGATGAAACCAACACAATACAGGTAGATTATGTTTTAACGGCAACAGGTCGAAGTTCAAATTTATCAACTCTTGCTTTAGAAAATATAGATGCTTCATTTTCAGATTTAAAAAATCTGCCTATTCATAAAAACTCAAAGCAACTCGCTAATTTTCCAATATTTATTGTTGGAGATGCATTTACACAAACACCATTACAACATGAAGCAGCGCATGAAGGGAGGAATGTTGTTTCAAGCTGTTTAAATTTCCCAAAAATTCAAAATTTAAATACGCTGGCACCGCTAGGTATTGTCTTCTGTAGCCCTGAAATGGGAATGGTCGGTCAAAATTATGCTGTACTGTCTAAATCAAATATAGAATTTATTACAGGATTCGTTTCTTATGAAAAACAAGGGCGAGCATTAGTTTTAGGAAAAAATAAAGGTGCAATTGAAGTTTATGTGGATAAAAAAACCAGAAAATTGCTCGGGGCTGAGCTTTTTGTTGAATCTGCAGAACATATGGCACATTTATTGTCTTGGATGATCGCTGAAGATCTCACTATCGATGAAATATTAAGCAAGCCTTTCTATCACCCAACGCTAGAAGAAGGCATAAGAACAGCTTTAAAACATGCAAGACGACAATTAAATTTGAGATAAAAATTCCTTTCAGTTAAAAGCTCTACCACAATGTAACGCTTTTATTTTTCTTCTTAATTTTTTCTCTTTTCTATTTTTTCTTTGATTCACGCATAAAAAAAACACCCTCAACATT
>NZ_JBXPBY010000014.1:0-125064 GCF_056930735.1 Acinetobacter sp. B-6
GGGGTTACCCATGTGAGAGTAAGTCATCGCCAGCTTTTAATTCTAAAACACCCTCAACTAAAACGTTGAGGGTGTTTTTTTATGCGTAAAGAAAAGATAGAAATGATAAGAAATTGTGGATAAATAATATACTAGGCGTCAACTTATGGCGTTTTAAAAAAAATATATATTCATAATCTTTAAATTATCAGACAAAATCTATAAATATAAGAAAGAAATGGAAACGGAATATGGGAAATTTATTTAGACTTATTAATGTTTATTATGATTTATTCGAATCATTCAAAAAAATTTTATATATAAAAAATAAGCTGATATGGCTTTTGCTATTATCTCTTTCTATATTTGTGTATTCATTTTATTGGTATGTGAATAAAGATGCTTTTCCATATTTTCCGAAAGTATCAAATGGATGGAGATTGATTTTTCCTATTTTAATCGAAATTTTAGTATTATTTATTTGGTTTCTTTTACTAAAGCAAAGAGAAAAATTAATAATTAAAGAATTGCAAGAAATTTTACAATCTAAACAAACCAAATTATACGACTTAAGAAAATTGTGGTTTTCAATCTGTGTTGATTCAGACTCTACAAAATACTTAGAAATAGCAGAAAAAATTGATAAAGTTCTGAATATGAAAGATAAATATAAATCCAATTTTTCATTGGATGCGAAACAATTTGGTTTGTGGATATTTCATCCAGAATCAAAAAATAGATTATTGGCAATGTTTATGGGTATATGTGCAGCAATAATAGGGCTAACAATAGCTACAGGCACTAATATTTATAATATTTTCGATTTTTTTAGAAATAATTCTTTTTGGTCGCTACTAGCTCTAGATCTTATATTTTCAATTTTTATCATGTTTGCAATTATGATTTTAAAATTAGTACTTCTAATTATATTTGAAATATTTGTTTTATTGGGAGATAAACTAGATAAAGAAAGAGCTGTAAGTAAAAGACGATCAAGAATTTTTATAAATCAGCTTTTATTTTTTTATAGCTTACCAAAACCTAAAATTCGTATTAAAAATCTAAAATAAAGATCAATTTATCTGAGTAATTAATAGATTTATATTAAAAATAAATTTTTTAAAAATATTGTAATGAGATGGTTTGTTGATATTGAGGTGAGAATTACTATTGATTTAGAGTACTTTAGATTTGAAAAACTATTCAAGTACAAAAAAGAAAACCCCATCATCCTGATGGGGTTTTCTTCGTATTGGTGTGTTAGATCTGACTCCTGTCGAATCTCACGTTCCTGATGCTCAGACGTTTTGTTATTGTTGTTTTGTCTGGGAAACTTCCTGTTCCCGATAACGATAGAATAGGTGAATTTACAGCAGCCGTATATTCGCTAAATTCGGCAGGAGTTGTAGGTAAATGCTTACATCGAATAGATTAGAAAATTGCTGTTAACAATATAAAATAGTTCAATACTGTCTTTTCTTTACAATAAATAAAACATCAAAGTATTGAGGAACAAGAAATGGAAGCGTTACGACAGAAATTTTTTTATTTACCTCTACTCATGGGCTGTACATTACTCAGTGCATGCAATGCTCAAAGCAATTCATCATCTGAAGTAAAACAAGCGACAGAAAGCACAACTGCGATGATTGATCAAAGCTATCGTGTTGAAAAAGTCGCGACATTTGATGAACCCTGGGCAATGACTGAATTGGCGGATGGGCGATTATTGATTACAGAGAGACCAGGGAAATTAAAGCTCTATGATCCTTCTTCATCACAAAGCATTGATATTTTAGGTGTTCCGCCAGTCGCTTATGGTGGGCAAGGTGGATTGGGTGATATTGCTTTGCACCCTGAATATAAAAATAATCATCAAATCTATTTGAGTTATGCTGAAAAAGGCAATGGTGGTTATGGCGCAGTTGTGGTTCGTGGTGAATTAAATCTACAAGAAAAAAATCCTCGAATCCGCAATATAAAAAGAATATGGGAACAAGTTCCAAAGGTCTCAGGACAAGGGCATTATGCGCATCGTATGTTATTTGGGAAAGATGGAAAGCTTTGGATCAGTTCTGGAGAACGTCAGAAATTTGATCCTGCACAAGACATGAAGTCGAATTTGGGTAAAGTCATTAGACTGAATGATGATGGTAGTGTTGTTGCAGATAACCCATTCACTCAACAAGGTGAAATCGCAAAACAAGTCTGGTCTTTAGGGCATCGTAATCCCTTAGGTATCGCTTTTGATCATAAAGACCAATTGTGGGTTGTAGAAATGGGACCTAAGGGCGGTGATGAATTAAATCTAATTCATAAAGGTGAGAATTATGGTTATCCCATTGTTTCCAATGGGGATCATTATTCAGGAAAAGAGATTCCTGATCATGTCACCCGCCCTGAATTTAAAGCACCTGAGATCAGTTGGACACCTGTAATTTCTCCATCGAATTTGGTGTTTTATCAAAAACAATTGTTCCCCCAATGGACGAATAAGGCGCTCATTGGTGGATTGTCTTCAGAAGCAATAATTGTGGTCGATACTGAGTCAAAGCCTGTTCGTGAAATACAGCGTTTGAACATGAAACAGCGGATTCGAGATATTTATCCAGCGCATGATGGTTCGATTTGGGTATTGGAAGATGGAAAAAATGCTGGGCTATTAAGACTGTTACCTAAATAGAAAACTTATTTAATTCAATATATTGTTATATCTTAAGGATAGATGATACATCAAACTTTTATGATGAGAAAATGTTGAAACAATTTAATCAATATGAGGTTAATTGATACGGTAGTATATTAATCATGCTATCCTTTTGATTTTAAAATAACATAAAATGAGAACAAATAATGCCTGCAACTACAATTGATGTTCGATATCAATATTCTGTTGAACAAGAAGTGGATTTAATTGGAGCAGTTCAAAATGCTTTAGTTAGTGTATTTAAAATTCCTGATGATGATCGTGATATTTGTTTAATCGTACATGATCCGCATCGCTTTTTATGCCCTCCAAATAAGCGTAATCCCGAAAAGTTTACTCGTATCACTATCGATTGCTTTGTTGGGCGTACATTGGACACAAAACGAAGTTTGTATCTTAAAATTGTAAATAACCTTTCTGCATTTGGAATTCCAAAAGATCATATAAAAATTATATTAAGAGAGATCCCAGCGGAAAATTGGGGAGTACGTGGTGGTCAAGCAGCTTGTGATATTGATTTGGGATTTGATATTCAAATTTGATCCAAACTCAAACTTACTTGACTCAGTATTGTCATTGAAATGACTTAAAATTGTCATCCTGATTGGTTTAAATAAGGCTCATTTAAATCAATAAAAAGACCTTTATGAAAAAATTAGCCTACTCACTTTTAGCTTTCAGTATATTGGGTTTAACCGCTTGTAATGATGATGACAACGACTTTTCGTTCGAATCATCGGTTAGCGTGCCTACATTGCTATCATTTGCTAAGCTTGATGTTGAAACTTATGCTGCTGGTCCAAATTCAGGCGCTTTCGTCAAAGGTGCAAATGGCATATTTCCGCCATTTAAAGGACAGCCAGTACAAGGTTTTTCAGGTGCATTAAAAAATAATGATGGTACCTATATGGTCATGGCTGATAATGGTTTTGGTACACAAGATAATTCATCAGATTTTCTGTTGCGTTTGTATCAGATCAAACCTGACTTTCGAACCAAGTCATCTGGAACAGCGAAAGTTCAAGTGATGAGCTTTGTCCAACTTCGTGACCCAAATAAATTAATTCCGTTTAATATCGTCAATCAAAATACCGCTGATCGTTTGCTCACTGGCGCTGATTTTGATCCTGAATCGATTCAACGTACTGCGGATGGTACGTATTGGATTGGGGATGAGTTTGGACCTTATTTACTGCATTTTGATAAAGATGGAATCTTGTTGGATGCGCCAATTCCATTACCAAATCCATTGAAAGTAGGCGCTGAATTGCGCTCACCACAAAACCAGTTCAACAAAGCGAATATAAATTATGTTGAACCATTGGTTCAGCAAAGTGGCGGTTTCGAAGGTATGGCATTGTCTAAAGATGGGCAATATTTATACCCTTTGCTAGAGAAACCATTAAAAGGCGAGACCAATCAACAATTACTGATTTCTCAATTTGATGTAAAGAAAAAAGCCTATACAGGACGTTATTATTATTTCACTTTAAATACCAAAGCGACCAATATTGGTGACTTCCAAATGTACGATGACAAATCTGGCATTATTATCGAACGTGATGCGAGTCAGAATAAGCTCGATGGTTATAAAAAGCTGATTCAAATTGAGCTTGGCGATGTTGGTAAAGCGGTTAAACGTTCAGATTTGGTCGATTTAATGAGCGTTGCTAATCCAAATAATTTATATGGTACGCCACGTGATGGTGATATCGGTACAGGCACTACATTCGCCTTTCCATTTGAAACGATTGAAGATGTCATTATTGAAAATAAAAATACTTTAACTGTGATGAACGACAATAATTTTCCCGGATCTTCTGGACGAAATGCAAAGCGTGCTGATGACAATGAAATTATTCAGATCAAGTTGCCTAAGGCGTTGTATTAATACTGAGTCGCAACTATTCAAAGGATCGTATATGGATATTTGATCTGAGTAAAAAGCCAGTCATTTGACTGGCTTTTTGTACTTCCTAAATAAGGCAATTAGGCTAAACAATCTTGTTTAGAGACTTGATCTGGGCAACCCAGAGGATTTAAAGCGCATTTTAAATCTTCGATCTGCTCATGAGTTACATAACCTTTAGATTTGAGGTAATCCGCAACTCGATCATCACGTAAACTTAAAAATGCTGCATCATATACGCCTAAATCAACAAATAATGCTGCTGTTTCTAAACTATTGAAGCGATCAAGGAAGACATCATTGCCATACATCAAGAATACATGGTCATAGTCTGCATGAGCATCTACTTTTAGACGCATTGCGAGCGTTGTCGGTGAAGTTTTAATGAATAGCAAGTCTGATAGCTCATCAAACTGGGTCATGTCTAAACTATTTTCCCCAGTTTTAACTTTACCTAACCATGCTTTAAATACCAGTACAGCACCACCACGAAGTAACATGCTCCAGACTTGATGACGAACCTCATCATTTAAGCATTCGCATTCATCTTCTAAGCGTTGAACTAACTTTTCTTCTTGTTGGGCTAATTTATCAAATAAACCTAGACCTTGTGGATGAAATGCAACAGGTGCAAATACATCAAATTTTAATTCATCAAAAACTTGCAGTGCTAAAGGTACTGTTGCTTGATAGATGGTATTCAGCGCTTGGATTTGAGTGTCTTGCAACTTACTATGTTTAAAAATAGCTTGCCAATCGATTTCAGGCAGAATTGAATTAGCACCATATTGACGATGGAATTGTTGAGCTTGGTGTAGCCCATGTGGAACAGTTTCTGAAATATTCATAGCTAAAATCCTATTTAAAATTGAATTCAAACGCTGTTTTTGTTTCCCTAAACATGAGCGTGATTTTGTCTTGAATTAATTTTTGATTTATCTGAGATGCAATAGGAATACGACTAAAGTTGTATATAGGGTGAAAATTAGTTTTTTATTATTTAAAATCAAATAAATATAAAATTGTAACTGACTATACAAGTGTATATTTACTATTTTGATGTTATTTGCCATAGAAAATAAAGCTTTGGAATCTTTCGCCAATAAACAAGGCAGTCTTTGGCAGCTTTTTGAATGCTTTTGCACAATCCTTAAAAAAAATTGCTATTTATCTTAAAAAAATGTGTAACACACACGCTAGAGCACGGAGCTCTAGCGTGTGTAAATGTTTCAAAACATTAAAGAAGGGGATTCCAATAGGCAACACTATTTTGAAATTTTCAATCCAGATAACCATGCGCGCAGTGAGGCTGGTTTAAGTGGTTTCTTTAAAAGTACGACATTTAAATCTTTAACACGTTGTGGTAATTCAGGATCGGAGTCTGCGGTAATCAGTGCTGCAGGAACATTTTCCTGACGATTTTCAATAATGAAATCCAAACCAATTTTGCTATTGTTTAGATGCTGATCCACCAACCAGACTTGAATATTTTCTCTTTGAATAATGTCCAAAGCCTGTTCAGGTTCTGTGGCCTTAAAGACTTGATAACCCCATTTGGTCAGCAGGGTGGTCATGCCTTCCAAAATTGTATCGTCATTATCTAAACATAAAATCTTATATGCTTTTGCTTTTAAAGGAACAGCTTGCACTGGTGTAGCAACAATTTTAGGTGCTTCTACAACGGGGACATCAATCATGAAGCATGAGCCTTTACCAAGCTCTGAATAGACATGTACAGGATAATCCAACAAGCTGGTCATTCGTTGAACGATCGCAAGACCAAGCCCTAAACCTTGTTCCCCCCAAGGTGAAGTATGCCCACAACGCTCAAACTCCTGAAACAGTTTAATGCGTTGTTCTTCAGCAATCCCAGGACCTGTATCCCAAACACCAATGCGGATATGTTGTGGAAGATCTGAAGCACGCAGTACACCCACCACGACACGCCCACGCGCTGTATAACGTAAGGCATTACTAACAAAGTTTTGGATGATACGACGAATCCATTGCGGGTCGGTGTCAATCCAGAATTGAGCATCATGTACGTGCAACTGGATATCACGTTGTGCGGCAATCGATTTAAATTGCAGTTCCAAATCACTGAGTAAATCATGTAATGGGTAGGCTTGGCGTTTCGGCTGAATTGAACCTCCTTCCAAGCGTGCAATATCCAAAAGAGCAGATAACATGCTTTCTGCACCATGCAAAGCACGGTCAAGCTGTTGTAAGGTTTTTCGGTCTTCATCCGACTGAACACTTTGTTCTAAGGCTGTACTGAATAGACGTGCGGCATGCATGGGCTGAAGCAAGTCATGGCTGGCGGCGGCAATAAAGCGACTTTTTGACATGTTGGCTTTATCGGCTTGTTCGCGTGCAAGTTGTTGTTCTTCAAGTGCATCAGCCAACTGTTGGGTACGATCAGAGACACGGGCTTCAAGTACAGCTTCATTTTCACGGAATGCGGTAATATCAGCAAAAGTGGTAACGAAACCTCCACCTTCAATTGGATTTCCACGCATTTGAATCACACGACCATCTTTACGAATTCGTTCAAACTCATGCGCACTTCCGACTTTCATCCAGTGAATTCGCTTGCGTACATGTTCTTCTACAGAGCCAGGACCACATTCACCACGTTCAGCGTTATAACGAATCAAGTCTGCAATTGGACAACCGACATAAACGAGATCTTTAGGATAATCAAAAAGTTTGAGGTATTGATTGTTCCATGCTACCAGACACATATTTTCATCCACCACACTGACCCCTTGCGTCATATGGTCAATCATGGTCATGATGAGATTTTGGTTAAAGCGTTGCCATTGTGAGGCTTGGTCAAGAATGTTGGCAACTTGCCCCAAGGCTAAACCGTTATTGACCATCGCTGTAGTTAATAAGGTACGCGCAGATGCTGCACCAATCGTTCCAGCAAGATACTGTTCGGTAAAACGCCACCACATCCCATTTGCACTGCTATTTTCATTTAAAACCACATTGTTCATAGCACAGAACTGCTGAAATGCGTGTGTTGCAGGTCCTTCACCAGTGATACGTTTAGCCAGTGCGATTAAATCGCCAACTTTGAGCTTGGCAACATCATGGTGCAAATAGTTAATATCAGTCGAAGTATTTTGCGCAGGTAAAGGTTTAGTTTCATAATAGAAAAAGCTTTCGGCTTGTATTTGTTCAGCAATACTTGGGCGATAAATTCGAGATACCCAGATATATAAGGTAATGTTTAATCCGAGTGCCCAAATAACACCATGTGTTAATGGTGCGAATGATTCAAAACCAAATAATGCTTCTGGTCTTAACCATTCGATATTTAAAGGACCAAACATTAAAAACTGATGTGCGAACTCACTATACTCAACAGGTAAGCTTCGCAAAATTGTTGGAAGCAACAAGGTATATGACCACAGGATAAAACCGACCACTAAACCAGAATAGACCCCTTGACGGCTACCTCCTCGCCAATATAAACCACCAATCAATGCTGGTGAGAACTGTGCAACAGCACTGAATGCCAAAAGACCAAAAGTTGAGAGTTGGTCAATATCATTAAAGAAATGGAAGAATAGAAAACCAAGTAGCATCACCGCTAAAATACACACACGACGTGTAAATTTGAGCACTTGCGGTAAGCGTTTATCATGACGGGAAAGAATGCCAAATTTCCATAAAGCAGGCATAATCAAGTCATTACTCAGCATGATAGACAGTGCGACAGAAGAGACCAAAAGCATCCCTGTAGATGCAGAAAATCCCCCTAAAAATGCCAGTAAAGATAACCAGTCTTGGTTATAACTAATCGGTAAAGAAAGTACCGCAACATCTGGAATGGTTAAATATTTCGGTGCTGCATGCAGTGCCCAACTGGCAATTGGAATAATGGCAATAATGGTAAGGATTAAATAAGCAGCAAACCAGCGTCTAGCACCTCGAATATGCTTTTCATCGCGTAACTCCACCACAGCAACGTGGAACTGACGGGGCAAACAAATAATCGCTAAAGATGCCAATA
This sequence comes from Acinetobacter sp. B-6, assembly GCF_056930735.1. Taxonomy (NCBI): domain Bacteria; kingdom Pseudomonadati; phylum Pseudomonadota; class Gammaproteobacteria; order Moraxellales; family Moraxellaceae; genus Acinetobacter; species Acinetobacter sp. B-6. The sequence continues at coordinate 8,620 of NZ_JBXPBY010000014.1, forward strand.
AGGTTTGAATCCAAAATGTTTCAGGAACACCAAACAGTTGCACTTCATGAAAGGTTTTTTGTACATCATGTGAAATTTGTACAATATTTTGAGGGTGGTCAAAAATAAAAAAGAAGGCAACACAGAGTAGTGCAAACAGTTTGACAAAAGATTCAAATGCTACCGCAAGCATGAGTCCGCCATGCTGTTCGGTATTGGCGATTTGTCGCGTTCCAAACATCATCGCTAAGATTGCAAGCACCGCAGTGAGTCCAAGTACACCATTGGTTGTGGTTGAAACAACTTGGGTATTATGATCGAGCATGACCGATGCACTGAGTGCAATCGCACGTAACTGCAAAGCCAAATAAGGAATAATTGCAATAACTGCTAAGATGGTGACCAAAGAGGCAAGTGTTCCGCTTTTACCATAACGAGCAGCAACAAAGTCGGCAATCGATGAAATGGCATGATGCTGGCGTACACGACCTAAACGACGCCAAATGTCATAACCTAGCCAAACGAATAATAAAGGTCCTAAATAAATCGGTAGGAAAATAATCCCTTCTCTTACTGCTGCACCAGTTGCACCATAAAAAGTCCAAGATGAACAATAAACGCCCAATGTTAGACTAAAGAGAAGCATTCTGCCACGAGTGCTTAATCGGCTGGCATGCTTCTCCCCAAAGAAGGCACAAACGAAGAGAATGAAGATGTAAAGGGCTAAAACCCCTATAATTAACCAACTGTTCATAAGGACTACAGTATAAAAATCTACCCCCTATCATACCGCATCCATGAATTGACTCGCGCACTTTGCTCAAAATTTAACGACCAAAGTCTAAGTTACGAGAACCCCACAATATTGTTAATTTTGACCATGTAAAAAAAGATTAAAAAAAGCAACCAGGGTTCTGGTCGCTTATCAAGGAGCATGGTTATGGATGAGAGACAAGTAGAGGCGATTCTACAAAATCCAAAATTCAAAGAAATGGTTGCTAAAAAAAGTAGATTGAGCTGGACATTAACTGCAATTATGTTGTTCGTTTATGTTGGATTTATGCTTTTAGTTGGCTATAACAAAGAATTTTTGATGACTTCATTTAGTGGTGGAGTCACCACTTGGGGTATTCCTTTAGGTCTAGGCATTATTGTTTTATCTTTCATTTTGTGTGGTGTGTATTCATATATTGCCAACAATAAATTGGATCAATTGAATGAAGATGCAATGAGAGAAGTAGAAGCAATTGCTCATGAAAAAGGACTTCACTAAGATGAAATGGAACTCTTTAAAGACTAAAGCAGCACTTGCATCTACTGCACTGCTTTCTACTGTTGCACAAGCTGGTCCAGATTTAGGTGAAGCTCAGCAACAAGCGACCAACTGGCATGCGATTATCATGTTCGCAATTTTCGTTGGTCTTACCTTGTTCATCACTAAATGGGCTGCAAAACAAACCACCAATACAGCAGACTTCTATACAGCTGGCGGTGGTATCTCAGGTTTCCAAAATGGTTTGGCGATTGCTGGTGACTACATGTCAGCTGCATCGTTCTTGGGTATTTCTGCAATGGTGTTTAGCTCAGGTTTTGATGGCCTGCTTTATTCACTAGGTTTCATGGTTGGTTGGCCAGTGGTACTGTTCTTGGTTGCTGAACGTCTGCGTAACTTAGGTAAATACAACCTTTCTGATGTAGTTTCATTCCGCTTAGAAGAAAAGCCGGTACGTACACTTGCTGCAATCAGTTCTTTGGTTGTTGTTGCATTCTATTTGATTGCACAAATGGTGGGTGCAGGACAGCTAATCAAACTTCTTTTTGGTTTGAACTATAACATTGCAGTGGTGATCGTTGGTCTTCTGATGATGGCTTATGTGATCTTTGGTGGCATGTTGGCGACTACATGGGTACAGATCATTAAAGCGGTGATGTTACTTTCAGGTGCAACATTCATGGCGTTCATGGTGATGCATTCTGTAGGCTATAGCTTCTCTGAAATGTTCAAACAATCTATCGATGTATTTGCAAAAGTGCATGATGTAAGCATCGAAGATGCAACTAAGATCATGGGTCCAGGTAGCTTGGCGAAAAACCCATTAGATGCATTATCGCTTGGTTTAGCATTAATGTTTGGTACTGCAGGTTTACCACATATTTTAATGCGTTTCTTTACTGTTAAAGACGCAAAAGAAGCGCGTAAATCAGTTGTTGTGGCAACAGGTTTCATTGGTTACTTCTACTTATTAACATTCATTATCGGCTTCGGTGCGATTCTGTTCGTATCAAACAACCCACAATTCATTGATGTAGCAAAAATGGCTGTAACTGGCAAACTAGAATTAGTTGGCGGTAACAACATGGCAGCGGTACACCTTGCTGATGCAGTGGGTGGCGATCTGTTCATGGGCTTCATTTCAGCAGTGGCGTTCGCAACTATTCTTGCAGTTGTTGCAGGTTTGACACTTTCAGGTGCTTCTGCAATTTCACATGACTTATATGCAAACGTAATCAAAAAAGGTCAAACTACACCTGAATCTGAATTACGTATGTCTAAGATCGCAACTTTAGGTCTAGCAATTTTCGCGATGATCTTAGGTATTTTGTTCGAAAAACAAAACGTTGCTTTCATGGTTGGTTTGGCATTCTCCGTAGCTGCATGTGCAAACTTCCCAGTGTTGGTACTTTCAATGTTCTGGAAAGGCTTAACGACACGTGGTGCAGTTATTGGTGGTGTTGTTGGTCTAGTAACAGCAGTGACTTTAATTATCTTATCGAAAGCTGTTTGGGTAGATACTTTAAAAATCTCTGATACACCAATCAACTCATTCAATGGTCCTGCAATCTTCGCTATGCCGTTAGCCTTCATTTGCTGCTGGTTGTTCTCTGTGACTGATAAATCAGCACGTGCGCAAGCAGAACGCAAAGCATTTGATGCACAGTTTGTACGCTCACAAACTGGTATTGGCATCTCAGGTGCTTCAGACCACTAATTGATTTCGAGTCAACTCAAAAACACCTTTTCGAAGGTGTTTTTTTATGGGTTTTCAATTTGAAAGCCTTCATGTCCCTTTTATAACAGGATTAAGTGCTTGAATAATTTAGAGTAGAAATAAAGCTTGAAAAGCGCACGATTTAGCATGTTATAAATAAGATGAATTATCTCAATTTATAGATTGAACAATAAGGTAAAATTTAAACAATTTATCAAATTGAATGAATATGTTAATTTGAAGTTTTAAAACAATAACCAGAAATTATTTATGCAATCAATCGTCGAATTTTGGAAAGGATTCAAGCAATTGCCTTCGGCATGGCTATTATTGGTGCAATTGCTGATTTTGGTTTTGTCTGTGTACACCAATGCCAGTAGAAGCTATCAAATTCTTACATGGCTGCTTGGAGTGTCTGCATTGTTGATCATTGCCAAGGTAATACGACAAACACCAACATTTACCGTGCTTGGGTTGAGCTTTGTGTTGGGGGCTTTTTCGTTATCTTTTTTGATGTTGATCGGTTTTCATTCCGTTACTTTGCAAATTATCGCCCATGCTTTTGAAGCAGCAGCATATTTTTGTGCTGCTTATGGATTGATCCGTTATATGTTTGCAGACCGTTACCTTACCAAAGATGAGTTATTTGCTGCTGGGGCAGTTTTTACATTGATTGCTTGGGGCTTTGCCTTTTTATACAGTATTTGCCAATTAATGGTTCCACAAAGCTTTCAAAACCCCAATCATGTTGCGGATTATCAGTCTTGGCTGGATTTATTGTTTATTAGTTTTAGTTTGCAATCTGCAACTGGATTGTCGGATTTAATCCCTGTTGCACCCGCAGCACGTGTGATTTCGATGTTGCAAATGTTTTGTGGTGTGATGTATTTTGCGCTGATCGTTTCACGTATGATTGCGCTGCAATATATTGAAAATAAACCAAAATAACGTGAAAACTATCTTGTTACATTTGCTAAATTGTTGAAAATATTAATTTAAATTATAATGTGTGCTGAATCTAATCGCTGTTCTACGGGATTCGTCTTTTTTCACTATTGTGAATGCCTTTTTTGACTTTAATACGTCTGTCCTTTTAATATAAAAACCTGGGGGAAATATGCCTTCCAAAAAAATCACTTGGTTTGACAATATCAATCCAAATGTTTTCTTGAGCACTGTTGGAATAATTGCGCTGTTTTTAGCGGTGGTTATCTTTGCACCTAATGCCTTTGAACTGATGACCACGCAAATGAATAAATGGATCACGGATTCATTTAGCTGGTTCTATGTTTTGTCCGTCGCAATTTTTTTAATTTTGCTTATTTTTATTGCCTTTTCTGAGATGGGCAAAATTAAACTTGGTCCAGACCACAGTCAGCCTGAATATAGCAATGGGTCATGGTTTGCCATGCTGTTTACCGCTGGTATGGGGATCGGTTTGATGTTCTTTAGTGTTGCCGAACCAGTCATGCACTATGTCAATCCGCCTACTGGAGATCCCCAAAGTATTGACTCTGCGCAACAAGCGATGAGAATTACCTTTTTCCATTGGGGTTTACACGCTTGGGCGATCTATGCTGTGGTTGGTCTAACACTGGCTTATTTTGCTTTCCGTTATCATTTACCACTAAAAGTCCGTTCGGGCCTATATCCAATTATTGGACGTCGGATCTATGGACCTATTGGCGATGCTGTGGATACCTTTGCGACCATTGGTACGGTATTTGGTGTTGCCACGACTTTAGGTTTCGGTGTAACCCAAATTAACTCTGGCTTGAGCTATTTATTCGGCTGGGAAAGTAATATTACAACGCAAATTATATTGATCATCATCGTCAGTACACTTGCGTCACTGTCCGTATTTTTAGGCTTAGATAAAGGAATTAAAAGACTTTCTGAGCTGAATCTGGTCTTGGCTTTGCTACTTCTTGTTTTTATTTTTCTCGCCAGTTCAAGTGTTTATATTTTACAAGCCACAATTCAAAATGCTGGACAATACATCTCTAATCTATTCACCATGACCTTTAATTTATATGCCTATCAATCCAATGGTTGGATCGGTGGGTGGACCATTGTGTATTGGGCATGGTGGATTTCATGGTCACCATTTGTGGGGATGTTTATTGCCCGTGTTTCGAAAGGGCGTACCATTCGAGAGTTTATTGTTGGCGTTTTGCTGATTCCGACAGGTTTTACCCTGATCTGGATGGGCTTTATTGGTAATGCTGCATTATTCAGTATTTTGCAACAGGGGCAAGACAGTTTGATGGCTGCTGTGCAAAAAGATTCTTCAGTGGCATTGTTTGAATTCCTCGCTCATTTACCTTTCGCAGGAATCTCAAGTCTAATCGCGACGGTACTTGTGGTTCTATTTTTTGTCACCTCAGCAGATTCTGGTGCATTGGTTACCGACTATCTCACAGCAAAGTCTGATAATTCACCGACTTGGCAACGTTTGTTTTGGACCATTTTAATGGCAGTACTTTCGATTATTCTATTAATGGTGGGTGGGCTTAGTGCATTACAATCTGCGACAATGATGAGTGCATTGCCATTTACATTTATTATGCTGTTGTTATGTTGGGGCTTAGTGAAAGCACTTCGTGTGGATGTGACCAAAATGCAAGCTTTACAAGTCGCAAGAATTACTCCGAGAGCTGTACAAAACCCACGAAGTTGGCAACAACGTCTAGGCTTAATTATGCATTATCCGCATACACAAGCTGAGGTGCATGAATATATCCAATCTCATGTGATTAAAGCTTTTGAAAGTATTCGTTTTGAATTCAAACGCCGTCATTTGAATGTCGTCATCAAAGAATTGGAAGATGGTGTTCAGTTGAGTGTAGATCATCATGACGAACTAAACTTTATTTATAAAGTAATGGTGCGGGAAATGGTTGCACCCAGCTTTATGATGAATGAACAGCATCAACAAACAGATGACTTTTATCAAGCTGAAGTATTTTTAAGAGAGGGTGGTCAGAACTACGATGTGATGGAGTGGACACAGGAAGACTTGATTCAAGACATCATTGATCAATATGAACGTCACTTGCATTTTTTAAATGTGCTGAGAAGCTAAGTTATTTATCTTCAAGCAATAAAAAAGGACTCGTGAGAGTCCTTTTTTACAGATTCAATTTCTAAGTTATTAGAAACGGAATTTAGCGTTTAAGCCAACAGTTTGCGTATCACCAACATAAGCGATCGCTTGACCTTTATTCGCTTCGTAGTTTGCATTTACGTAGCTTGCACCAACTGCAATCGCAGGAGTGATGAAGTAGTTTACGTTCGCGCCCCAAGCTGAATCTGGAGTACCTTCGTAGCTAGATGCTGCGTAAGAAGCACCAACGCTTAATTGTGGGTTCAAATAGAAATCAGTTTTGAATTGGTATGCAGTTGCATCACCATAGATAATGCCTGATTCAAATGCTAAAGACATGTTCGTACCGTCAATACCGCCAACGTATTTAGCACGTGCAGTGATTGCGTCTTGATCTTCACCAATTGTTGCAGCTTCAGCAGTTGCTTTAGCAACACCGTTACCCATTACATTGAATGCATCTAAAGCAACTTGGTCAGCAACGTTGGTATAACCAACTGCAACCAAGAAGTTTTGAGTAGGCAAAGCACCTAATTCTAAAGCAAAACGGTCGCCTTGATCGTTAGATAAGCCGTGTTTGCCATCAAGAATTGTGTGGCTATAAGATACGCTTGCATAAGCAGGAACATATGGTGTTGGAACATAAGCTTCAGCTTTAGCGCCATAGTTGTGTGCAGTTACGCCAGCATCTAATTCGCCATAGTTGTACGCTAAAGATACGTTAGAAGCTTGGTTTAAGAACGCTGCTTCAGCCAAAGGACCTTTAGAAGAGTCAACATTTTTGAAGTAGAAAGTACCTTGAAGACCACCAGTGAAGTCTTTGTCATTTTCAGTTGTATCGATATACTCTGATTGACCTTGAACTTCAAATTGGTATGCTTGTGCGCCGGTCATGGCTAATAATAGAGCAGTGGCTAAACCGAGTTTTTTCATAATCTTTTCCAATAGGAGAAATTGGTGAAACACACGGCATTGTATTGTAACAAGATATTAAGTCAATGATGTTTAAGACGTATGTTTACAAAGCAGATACATGAAAAAAACACTGTTTAAAAAACGAACATTTGTTTAACTTCAAGTCAACCTTAGAAAAAGTTTAATCAGAACAAGTAAATAAAACTAAAGAGCAGTAATATTTATTAAAAAAAGGATGGCAAAATACGAATTTTATTGATTTATTTTTTCTATTGTATTCTGTTGTTAATTTGTATTTTCGATGGTTTTTTTGCAATCAATGTCAAGAAAATGTCATTAAAATCTGCTTAGCTGGCATAAAATATGTGATTTAATATTCATTTTATTTAATAAAGTGTTAGCCGTGGCGCAATTATTAGTAAAAACGATAATATTTCTATATCCGATCAATTTAATAGGTTTTACAAAGTGTGATGGATTTTAGATAATAAGTCTATAAAGTTCATTGCTAATCAATGAGTTTTTTTAAATTCGCAGTTTATATGCCCAGCTTTCCCCAAGGTTGGGCTTTTTTTTGTTTAAAAATCAATAAATTTTCATCAAATCAGGTAGGAAGTAAATTTTGCACCAATATAGTGCTAAACTTAACCTTCTAAGATAGGGTTGGCATGATTTTTGCCAAAAAAAATCCCAATTTTCAAAGAAAACTGGGATTTTTCGCCAAAATCTGGAGCAAAGCTAAAGTTTCTGCTGAGGAAAACCTAATTATTGCCCTAATGAGGTGCATTATGCACCAATATATTGCACTTGTAAATATTTTCTTACATTCTTGGCGCAATATATTTTTCCATGATCTCTACGATTTGAATTTTTCAGCATGTTAGAGTGGTATTTAAGGTCACCAATATCATGAAGTTTAAAATGAAAGGTTTATTTTGTGTCATCCTCAGTAGTTTGGCATTTTCAGGTTGTGTTTATGATTCAAAACTACAACGCCCAGTCATATCAGAGCGAGAAACTGAGATTCCTTTATTATTTAATCAAGCACAGACTCAAGCTGTGTTTGTTACTTATGATGGGATTCATCTAAAAAGTTATGGTAATGATCTAAGCCGAGCAAAGACTGAATATATTCCTGCATCTACATTTAAGATGTTGAATGCTTTAATTGGCTTGCAAAATGCAAAAGCAACCAATACTGAAGTATTTCATTGGAATGGTGAAAAGCGCGCTTTTTCAGCATGGGAAAAAGATATGACTTTGGCAGAAGCGATGCAGGCTTCAGCTGTTCCCGTATATCAGGAGCTTGCTCGACGTATTGGCTTGGAATTGATGCGTGAAGAAGTGAAGCGTGTAGGTTTTGGCAATGCGGAGATTGGTCAGCAAGTCGATAATTTTTGGTTGGTGGGTCCTTTAAAAATCTCCCCTGAACAAGAAGTTCAATTTGCCTATCAACTGGCAATGAAGCAATTACCTTTTGATCGAAATGTACAGCAACAAGTCAAAGATATGCTTTATATCGAGAGACGTGGTGACAGTAAACTGTATGCTAAAAGTGGTTGGGGAATGGATGTTGAACCTCAAGTGGGTTGGTATACGGGATGGGTTGAACAACCCGATGGCAAGGTGACTGCATTTGCGTTAAATATGAACATGCAAGCAGGTGATGATCCAGCTGAACGTAAACAATTAACCTTAAGTATTTTGGACAAATTGGGTCTATTTTTTTATTTAAGATAAATGCACTAGTTAAAAAAAATGCCCAGTTTATTGGGGGTAACTGGGCATTGAAAAGGGTATATTTTCAAAATGTGATAATTCATTTGATTTTTATATTTTAAGAATAATCTATTTATATGTAAAATGTTAATTTTCAATATCACTTATCTGTAAAAGCGATAGTATAGTGAATGCAATAAACAGACTGAAGTTTAAATACTTGGGTAGAATTGATTCAGATACCCTATAATATAGCCAAATTTTTTAGATTCATTCGACATTACTTCCCATAGGGTCATGACGATGGTGCAGGAACTCCGATCAGAACAAATAAGCACCCGTTTGCTTATCCTTATGTCAGTCATTATTTTGTCCGTTTTATTGATCGCTGTTCCTCAAATTATCAGTAATTATCAAGAATATGTTCGTTCAAAGAGAATTTTAGTCGATATTCAGACCTTACAAATTTTTGCAGAAACATCAAATAAAATATCACGAGAAAGGGCACCAACGAATAAGGCAATGTCGAGCTCAACCCAAGATTTGTCTGAAAATATGAAAGCCTTGCAAGATTATCGTAAAGGGGTCGATCGGCAAATTGATCTAACCGTCGAATCTTTAAGGCAGACAGGCTTCAATGCTTTAGCGGATCAGGTGGATGTACAGTTAAGACATGATTTAGCTGTCGCACGGGGGAAGGTCGATGCTTATTTGGCATTGCCTGCAAAAGAACGTACTTCTGTTCAAATGGATCAAGCAATTCAGGGGATGTTTGCTGCATGGGATAGCTGTAGAGCCATGTTACAGCGTTTAATCAATGACTCAAAAAAAATAAATAGTGATGTGACGGACTATGCATCTATCGTATTGATCTTGGCGGATTTACGAGATCAATCGGGGCGTGTGGCTTCCAATATTATGGCACCACTGAGTTTTTCAGAGCCTATTCCTGAATATAACAAAGCGCGCTCACTACAAACTCAAGAGCAAGTAAAATACTTATGGCGTTTGATGGATACCATGCAAATGGAAAATTTAAAAACGCCAGCATATCTACATTTATACGCTCAAGTAAAAAGCCAATTTATTGATCAGGGATTACCGACTGTTAATCGTTTAATTGAGGAAAGCTCACACCAGCAAGCTTATTTTTTAACAGCTAATCAGTTGACTGATGTTTTGGTTGGGAAATTCAACTCAGTGATCGACTTACAAAAGTATTTATTGGAAACACATGCGTTGAGTGCTCAAGCACAAATGGAGTCGGAGCAACGTCAGTTTTTGATCACATTATTTATCTCGCTTTTGTCATTGGCTGTGGCGATTTTTACCATGTTATATACTAGGAAAAAACTCTTTGAGCCTTTGATTTATGCCAGAAATATGATTTTAGAGTTATCACAAATTCAAGAGCGTGATTATATGGGAGCTGTTTCTGTGCAAAATAAAGAAGTGCACACATTGAAAGATGCCATTGATAAATTAAAAGAAATGTTAAAACAGCGTGATGCTTTTGAATTTCAATTACAGAACAGTGCCAATACGGACATTTTAACTGGAGTTTCGAATCGTTTGGCATTAGATGATTATTTAAAAAATATTGCCACTCAAACAGAACGTTTTGAAAAACTCACACTAATCATGGTGGATATTGATAATTTTAAATATGTGAATGATCAATTTGGGCATATCCTAGGCGATTCTGTCATTGTGGAAATTGCTCAGTGTCTAAAAGCCAATATTGCACAGTCAAATTTGATTGTACGTTTTGGTGGTGATGAGTTTTTGATTTTAATTGATCAAGTCGAGTGGGATTGGGCGTTGCAAATTGCTGAAAGTATTTTGGCAGATGTTTCCCAGTTGAAATTTAATCATGCACCTTCAACAGATCACTTGAATGTTTCCGTAAGTATTGGCGTAGCAACAGGGGCAAAGAATTGGGAAGATTTGTTCGCTCAAGCGGATGCCTCTTTATTTAAAGCAAAGGCACAAGGTCGCAATAAAGTCGTGGGATAGTTCATTCAAACACGGTTATTTGAGATTCACTTTTTTTAATTCCCGATATAACTGATCCAGAAATTGCTGTTGTTCAGTATCATGTTTAAAGTAGCGTTGATAAAGCACACTACAATTTTCTACATCAGCTATATTATTCAGATTAAATGACCAATCGTTATTATTTTTAATTGTAATTCCAAGATGGTCATTACAACTTTTCCATAATTTTGAAAATCTCGTGCTTTGACTCGGTGATAACTTTTCGAATTCTGCATGAACACTATAACCGCGCATTTGTGAATTGAAAAATTTCTCGATCATACTGACGGGTACGCCACCCCATATGATGTTTTGTCCACTTGGCATCAAAATGGATTGTAGTTTATTTTCATTCATGAGTTGATTTTGTTTGCCTGTCTTAAAACTTTGTTTCTCATAGGTCAATATAGTCCCTGCCGGTACATTTATTTTTTTAATGATCATGGGTTGTGTGGTGACGAAATATGGATAGTTGGGGCGACCATTTCCTACAGCTGGATTCATATTGCCGATACAGCCACTGAGTAAAGCAATACTGGGGATCAAAAAGCATGGGTAAAGAAACTTCATATGATGAATATCCTGTGCTATGGATTGATCTTGCCTTGTATGAATTGGAAATGCAAAATTTTTACAGTTAAAAGACAGAGTAATGAGCCAAGATATAGATCAGAAAACCTGACAAATAAGCTAATAATTGACGGATAGATGGGTAAAAGACAAATATCAAAGTGGATAAAAAATATCAGTTATATATGTTAATTTTTATTATAATTATAAAGACTTAGAGTCCTCTATGCCACTTTAACGACGAGCATAGAGGCGTGAGCCCTCTCTAAAGCAAGAGAGGGCAGAAATGCAATAAATCGCCTTACTTCAACAACGGTTTTAGGAATTTCGCTGTATGTGAAACTTTCGATTTAACCACATCTTCTGGTGTGCCTTCAGCAATAATTTGACCACCACCTGAACCACCTTCAGGACCTAAGTCAATTACCCAGTCCGCAGTTTTAATCACATCCAGATTATGCTCAATCACCACAATCGTATTGCCCTTATTGCGAAGCTCATGCAGGATGTCTAAAAGCTTGGCAATATCGTGGAAGTGTAAGCCCGTCGTTGGTTCGTCAAGGACATATAAGGTTTTTCCTGTATCTCGCTTTGCCAATTCACGTGCCAATTTAACACGTTGTGCTTCACCACCAGACAAAGTGGTTGCTGACTGACCTAAACGAATATAGCCTAAACCCACTTGGTTTAAGGTTTCTAATCGACGGTGAATGACAGGAATTGCATCAAAGAAATGCATGGCATCTTCAACCGTCATTTCCAACACATCAGAAATATTTTTACCTTTATAGCCGACTTCCAAAGTTTCACGGTTATAACGTTGACCATGGCAGGCATCACAAGGCACGTACATATCAGGCAAGAAATGCATCGCCACTTTGATCATGCCATCACCTTCACAGGCTTCGCAACGACCACCTTTGACGTTGAAAGAGAAACGACCTGCGGCATAACCACGTGCTTTTGCCTCAGGTGTTTGAGCAAATAATTCACGAATCGGGGTGAATAAACCTGTATAGGTTGCAGGATTGGAGCGTGGTGTACGTCCAATCGGGCTTTGATCAATATCGACCACTTTATCAAGGAATTGCAAGCCATCAATCGAGTCGAACTTTTCCGCCGTTAAGGTGGTTGCACCATTGAGTTGAGTTGCAGCCAAAGGCAATAGCGTACGGTTGATCAGTGTTGATTTTCCTGAACCAGAAACCCCTGTCACACAGGTCATCACACCCAAAGGTATACTCAGATCAACATTTTTAAGGTTATGACCTGCTGCGCCCATCAGTTTAATTTGCTCTTCAGGTTTTGGTGGTGTTACACGCTGTTTAGGCACTGCGATTTTTAATTTTCCAGATAAGTATTTACCAGTTAAAGAATCTTCATTGCTTGCCAATTCCTCATAGGTACCTTCTGCAATGACATGACCACCATGGATACCAGCGCCCGGACCAATATCAATAATATGGTCAGCAGCACGAATGGCATCTTCATCATGCTCAACCACCAATACCGTATTACCAAGATCACGCAAGCGTACCAATGTTTCAAGCAAACGGTCATTATCACGTTGATGTAAACCGATAGATGGTTCATCTAAAACATACATCACGCCCATTAAGCCTGCACCGATTTGCGAAGCAAGACGAATACGCTGTGCTTCACCTCCTGAAAGGGTTTCAGCCGAACGTGAAAGGCTTAAATAATTTAAACCAACGGAAACAAGGAAATGCAAACGCTCACGAATTTCTTTAAAAATCTTATCGGCAATTTCACCTTTGGCACCTTCAAGATTTAAATCTTGATAGTAGCTTTCAGCATCACCAATCGACATTTTAGTTATTTGGGCAATGGTTTTATCTTTTACCCGAACATGACGGGAAATTTCATTTAAGCGTGAGCCACCACAAGCATCACAAGCGGCATTCGATAAATATTGTGCCAAATCATCGCGAACATAATTCGATTCAGTTTCACGATAGCGGCGTTCTAAATGGGGCAAAATACCTTCGAAAGGTTGTACTCGATTGTGCTTACGACCACGTTCATCGATATAGCTTAAATCAACTTTTTCCTTTCCTGTTCCATACAGAAATTTCTTTTTGGTTTCTGCATCCAGCTCATTCCATGGTGTATCTAATGAAAAACCGAAATGATCTGCAACTTTTTGAATCATGCTGTAGTAGTAAGGGCGTTGTCTGTCCCAACCACGTATCGCCCCTTGGCTAATAGATACATCAGGGCTAGGGATTAATTTTTCAGCGCTAAAGTGGCTTCGCGTACCCAAACCATCACAGACAGGGCAGGCACCAAAAGGGTTGTTGAACGAAAACAGGCGAGGTTCGAGCTCTGCCACAGCACGATCACATTCAGGGCATGAGTGCTTTGCAGAAAACACACGATCTGGTTGTTCACCACTCATCCAAGATAAAATCGCAATATCACCACCTAGACGTAGTGCTGTTTCAAAGCTTTCTGCAATACGGTTCCCTAGATCGTCACGTACTTTAAAGCGATCAACAACCACTTCGATGGTATGTTTTTTCTTTTTATCCAGCTCAGGTGGGGTATCAATATCAATGACTTCACCATCAACACGCGCACGGACAAAACCTTGACTCTGTAATTGTTCAAACAGATTGGTGTATTCACCTTTACGCTCACGAACCACAGGCGCAAGTAGCATTAACGCTGTACCTTCTTCCAGGGCTTTAACTGCGTCCACCATTTCAGAAACAGTTTGGGCAACCATGGGTAAGTCATGTTCAGGGCAATATGGCGTGCCTACACGTGCATAGAGTAGACGTAAATAATCGTAAATCTCAGTGATGGTTCCGACTGTTGAACGAGGGTTATGGCTGGTCGACTTTTGTTCGATGGCAATCGCAGGGCTTAAACCTTCAATTGAATCGACTTCTGGCTTTTCCATTTGTGAAAGGAATTGACGTGCATAGGCAGAGAGGGATTCAACATAACGACGTTGACCTTCAGCATATAAAGTATCAAAAGCCAGTGATGATTTTCCTGAGCCTGAAAGTCCCGTGATCACCACAAACTTGTCACGTGGAATATCGAGTGACACATTTTTTAAATTATGGGTACGTGCGCCTCGAATACGGATATGACTTTGACTCATAAAACTTTCTCGAAATTATGCGAATTAAAGTGTTATATGATAGCGATTTAATTTTGTTCAAGCTGTAAAAAATAGTTTTTAAGCGACAAATTGTGTCATCTAACTGACCATTTTTTAAAAGCTACTACAATCAATGTTTTACATAAAATAATAAGATTCATAGCATTAGACTGATTGTGATTTATTTTATTGGTCTAATTTTTATACGTTCAATATGACAATATAATTTATTTAAAATGAAATGCTTATGAAATAACCAGTTTCATATATCAAAAGTTGAGTCTGTATTTTTTACCCAACGGGTTGGTTTGTTTTGAGTGTCTGGTTATGACTACTGAATGAGAGGAAAAACCATTTATCTAGAAAAACAGATTGTAAGACAACTATTCTGCGATTGGTTATTATTTTTACTGTAACATATGTGATGTGCATCGCATTTACAGGGGGCTTAAAAATGAATATACACAAACTTATATGTGTTCTTTGTTTGGTATTTTCGTGCAATGTTTTTGCAGAAGATGGTACGCCAGTCCTGTTTGACCAAGTTTTACAGCTTAAACCAAATCAATTGTATGAAGTGGAGTTAGAAGATGTTCAACCTGGCGATCAGATTTGGACAGCTGTATATTTAGTCGGACGTCAAAACTTCCCTGGATTGACGTCAAAAGCAGATTTTATACTTGAAAATCAAGGCTTATTAAATAAAGCGAAGCCAAGCGAACATTCCACACAGCAAACCTTGATTGCAGAGCAACTTACACAAACCAATCAGTATTCATTTCATCAATTTAAAGCGTTAACCGCTTTGTTGGATGAAAACGCTGTTCAACTTATTCAAGACCCCAAATTAGAAAAGACCGACACCATTCGTCTTTACAGTCAGCTGAATGATTGGATTCCAGAATACAATACTTATGAACCGATAAAGGTTAAATTTGGCATTCAAAATGCAGTGGATTTTGATGTTGTTGCTGCCTATGTTTTAGTAGGCAAAGGTGAAAAACCAGCTGCGCTGACTGAATTAAACTTTAAAAATATCAAACCCTCTTATCTGACGACAAGTATCCCACCTGTACAAGCAGATTTTAGCCAAACAGAGACCAACAAATCTGAATACCATTTAAGCCGAAGTGAAATTAAATTCATTTTTTTCCTTGGTGCGTTAGCGGCAATGGCTTTTTTTGCCTTTATTCATCGTGGCAAATTGAAACGTGCATTCTAATTCAACATTGTGTTGATTTTGGATCAAATAAGCTGATTTTTTAGATTTCAAAAGGATAATGTTGGCGTAAACTCTTGCTCAGATCTGATGTTTGTTTGAGTGGTATTTAATGTTGTCTTTATTTTTGAAATGCAGTATCGGTGCAGCAGTAGTTTTACTGATTTCAATTCTTTCAAAAAGTAAGACATTTTATATTGCGGGCTTGGTTCCACTGTTTCCGACCTTTGCACTGATCGCACATGTAATCGTAGCTCAAGAAAAAGGTGCCGAAGCGTTAAAACAAACCGCTTTATTCGGAATATGGTCACTCGTTCCTTATTTTATTTATTTGTTGGTGGTTTATTTATTGGCAACAAAACTTTCAATGTGGTCTTGTTTTGGCGTTGCGACATTGTGTTGGATTGTGGCTGCTGCAGGTTTAATTTATGGATGGCAAATATTCCACCAATGATATAGTCGTTTTAGTCCTGCTTTGAAGTAATTGCATCTGTATTCAATGTTATTGATCTAATCTGAATAGATTGATCAAAAGTTGAACTCTATCAGACTGAATAAGATGAGTTTTTGAAAATTCATCTTATTCATTCCATCGATTGACGATATAAAGCTTAGACGACGAATTGTTTAGGCGCTTCTAAGTTTTTAATTGCATTATAGATTTGATCAGCATGGTTACACACAATCAGTTTGGCACGATGTTGTGGTGGTAAAAAGCCTTCAACAACAGCATGATCTAACTGGGCAATCAAATGGTCATAAAATCCATTCACGTTATATAACATCATGGGTTTTTGATGTTGATTGAGTTGTCCCCATGTGGCGACTTCTAAGATTTCTTCAAAGGTTCCAAAACCACCTGGAAGAGCAACAAAGGCACTGGCACGATCTGCCATCATGGCTTTTCGTTCATGCATACTTTGTACAATGTGTAGTTCAGTCAGTTGATTATGTGCAATTTCATAATCCAGCATAAATTCAGGGATCACGCCTACCACATCACCACCATGTTCAGTCACGGTATCTGCAACTTGTCCCATCAAACCAATACTGGCACCACCATAGACAATGCCAAAACCATGTTCGGCTATGCCTTGAGCCAATTGAATTGCTTTTTCTCTATAAGTCGGATTATTTCCAGGTCGGGAGCCACAATACAGTGCAATTAAACATTGAGTTGCTTTAGGAGTTTGCTGATCTAATTCTAACGATTCATTTATCATTACAGGCAATACACTATTCATCATTTATTTTTTCACCTTAACTTATCATGTTCTTATGTATTTCGACTACCTTAAGCAAGAAATATGACAAAAACATGTTGCGTTATAGGCACTTTTGCAATGATTTGTATCGTTAAAGGGTTGCTGTTGAGGTGAGAGTGAGCAAATCATGAAAATGAGCGATCTCCGGCGTTACGACAATATAGTGAGTTACGATTTATGCGCTAAGCAAATAAAATCCCATACAAATAAGATGAAATTTTTATCAAAACTGCCTATAATTAAAGCCTGTTTATCAACAAATGAATCATCATGGGTAGTGGTTGTAGTCGCTCCGAAAATGCACAATCTTTAGACAAAAAAATATTTCAAAATAAACTAAAGTTCTCTTCTCTGTTTCGAAATTTACAGTTCTCAAATGCTGAAAATATCAATTGCGCAACTGCAATGGAGCAAGATCAATGATACTTGAATGGATGTCCGATCCTTCGGCGTGGGTTGGTCTGGCGACTTTGGTTGTTTTGGAAATAGTTCTAGGTATTGATAACCTTGTTTTTATTGCAATTTTGGCAGAAAAGCTTCCTCCAGAGCAACGCAATAAAGCACGGATTTTAGGCTTGTTGCTTGCGCTGTGTATGCGCATGGTTTTACTGGCATCCATTGCTTGGGTGGTTACGCTCACCGCACCTTTATTTCATATTTTCGACCATCCTTTCTCTGGTCGTGACCTTATCCTGTTGTTTGGTGGGGTATTCCTGCTTTTTAAAGGAACAATGGAACTCCATGAACGCCTTGAAGGTGGACAGGATTTAAAAGAAGAAAATCCAGTCCATGCGGCTTTTTGGATGGTGATTGTTCAGATTGTCATTCTTGATGCTGTATTCTCCCTAGACAGTGTGATTACTGCGGTAGGCATGGTGAAAGAGCTTTCAGTGATGATGATTGCTGTGGTGATCGCCGTCGGGATTATGTTGTGGGCATCTAAACCTTTGATGGACTTTGTCAACAAACATCCGACTGTCGTGATTTTATGTCTAGGCTTCTTGATGATGATTGGTTTTTCATTGATTGTTGAGGGCTTTGGATACCATATTCCGAAAGGTTATTTATATGCTGCCATTGGTTTCTCGGTATTGATTGAGTTCATGAACCAAACCATGCGTAAGAACCAAGAAAAGATGGTCACAACCACAGATTTGCGTTTCCGTACGGCTTCAGCAGTGTTGAAAATGTTAGGGGGCAAAAATGCAGAAAGTCAAAATGGTAAAGCCGATGATGTGATTGCAACACAAGCTTTAGCCGATGAAATCTTTGATGATGAAAATGGGGCATACCATAGTGTCATGGTACAAGGTGTATTGGGTTTATCTGAGCGCCCAGTGAAATCAGTCATGACGCCACGACCAGAATTAGAATGGTTGGACTTGGATGAAGACGAAGCCACCATCAAAGAAAATTTAATGGCAATGTCTCACTCAAGACTGATCTTGGCGCATGGTGAATTAGACAATATCGCAGGTATTGTGCTCACGCATAAAGTGCTCAATGATTATATTGAAACGGGTATTTTGAATTTTGACAAACACTTACGTGAACCTGTCATTGTTCATGAAAATGCACAAGTGTTGATGGTGATGGAGCAACTACGTCAAGCACCTTTGCAAATGGCGATTGTCCTCAATGAATATGGTTCAATCGAGGGGATTGCCACGCCTATTGATGTACTTGAGGCGATTGCAGGTGAATTCCCTGATGAAGATGAGTTGGAAGCTGCTGCTGAAAGCTTGGAAGATGGTTCATTGATGTTGGAAGGTTCAACCGATATTCGCCATGTTTCATTGCTGTTAGGTCGAGACTTGGTAGATGAGTCAGAGCAATATTCAACACTTTCGGGTTATATCTTATTCCATCTTGGTCGCTTACCTGAAAATGGTCAGAAGTTACAAGCAGATGGTTATGAGTTTGAAGTGGTCACGATGGATGGGCACAAGATTGAAAAAGTTCATATTGTGGCATTGTCGCCATCTAAAGACTCAGAATAAACCTTAATATTGAAAGCAAGGATATTGAAAGCAAGCCAGTTGAAAAACTGGCTTGTTTTTTTTGTTCAGATGATGGGTATAAGCTGTAGCGTAGCCAATGGCGACATTCATGTTGCTTTAGGATAAAAAGACCTTCCACGGTTTATAAAAGGACAAAACAGATAAAGCATCAAACAGTCACTAAAAATTTGTATAAAAGGTTTAAATTTCAGTTGGAATGAATGATTGAAATTAGATTGGTTGTATGAATCATTCGGTGGTATGGCTTGAGTATTCTTGAAAACTTGCATCATTTAAATCAGCTGTATTTATCACGCTATATTTTGAGAAAAGTTTCGATTTTAAGTAGGGTTGCATTATCATTTAAGCCTATTCAGATTTTGAGTTTACTATGTCCAATCTATCCTGTCCCTGTGGTTCGGCGCAATATAGTCAATGTTGTCAGCCACTACATTTGGGGCAAAAAAAAGCCCAGACAGCTGAGCAATTAATGAAATCTCGCTATAGCGCATTTGCCAAACAAGAGATTGCATATATTGTGGCAACCACTGCATTGGGGCAGCAGCAAGCATTGGATGTACAGGCGATTGCAGCATGGAGTAAGTCTAATCAGTGGCTCAAATTAGAGGTAGTTCAAGCCAAAGAAAAGCTGGATAAAAATCATGCTCAGGTTGAGTTTAAAGCACATTTTTATGATGGTCAGCAAACGCAGATTCATCATGAAGTTTCACATTTTGTCTATCATGTAGGTCAGTGGTATTTTTTAGATCCAACCACAGATCAGCAAGTTACAATGAAACAGCCTTGTATTTGTGGATCAACAAAAAAATTTAAGCAATGTTGTGCGCAATTCTTGTAGCTTTTAGCTCGTTTTGACTTAAAATAGCGCGCATCTTTTACCCATCAGTGGATGAAGGGCAATGTTACTGACCATTATTTATATTATTGCAATTACAGCAGAAGCCATGACGGGAGCGTTGTCAGCAGGACGACGTAGTATGGACTGGTTTGGTGTAGTGTTGATTGCCTGTGTAACCGCACTCGGCGGTGGTTCGGTCCGTGATGTCTTGTTGGGACATTATCCGCTCACTTGGGTGAAACATCCTGAATATCTTGTACTGACATGCTGCGCGGCTTTTGTCACAATTCTCATCGCTAAATGGATGAAGCATTTACACTCCATTTTCTTATTGTTAGATGCCTTGGGTTTAATTGGTTTTACCATTATTGGTTGTCAGATTGCGTTACAGATGGGGCATGGTTTTGTTGTTTCAGCAGTTGCTGGTGTTTTGACAGGTGTGTCAGGCGGTATTTTACGAGACATTTTGTGTAATGATGTTCCGTTGGTATTCCGTCGAGAGTTGTATGCATCAATTTCCTTTGTTGCTGTTATTTTCTACTGGTTCTGTATAGACTTTGGCTTATCTCTAGAAATCACTGTAATTTCGACATTGGTGTTTGGTTTTGCGCTACGCTGTATTGCCATTTATTTTGGTTTAGAAATGCCGAAATTTATTTATAAAGATGATGATGGACAATCAGCCTCCTCTAAAGATGAAAGCTGAATATACCAATGCGCTTTAAAAGAGCATCTTGAGGGATTCATTGCGAAGTTTGAGGTTGTATATGTCATATAGAGGCAACCCAAAGATTAAACTTGGAAAATTTACAACCTTAGATTTTAGAGCAAATTTTCAACTCGTCAGAAAAGTTGATGTCATGCAAAAAAACAGTCTCAGTTAAAGGGTTTAATCGCCATTATTGATCCTGTAAATATTCCATCTCGAAAAATTTTGATCAACAATGGTTTTCATTCTCAAGAATTTGACGGATTGTCGGGAGAAATTCTGAACTTAATTCTTCAAAAATAAAGTGTATGCCACGCTTGTCGATCAATTTACCTATTTGTTGAGTGTCTTATGGATTTAGTATCACGTGTACAACGTCTACCCATTGGGAAGTTTCACTATACTTTGCTGTGGGTGATCGGACTGGGCTGGATGTTCGATGCCATGGATACAGGTCTGATTTCATTTATTTTGACCAAAATGGCAGAAGAATGGCAGATGACACCTACGGAAAAAGGCTGGGTGGTCTCGATTGGCTTTGTCGGAATGGCAATCGGTGCTGTATTTTCAGGTGGCTTGGCTGATCGAATCGGTCGAAGAACAGTCTTTGCGATTACTTTGCTGACCTATAGCGTTGCAACCGCGTTATGTGCTTTTGCGCCGAATCTGACATGGCTGTTGATTTTCCGTTTTATTGTCGGATTAGGGCTGGGTGGGCAATTGCCTGTTGCTGTGACGCTGGTCAGTGAATATATCCCTGCTCAGGTTCGAGGTCGGTTTATTGTTTTGCTTGAAAGTTTTTGGGGGTTAGGCTGGTTAGTTGCAGCTTTGATTTCATACTTTGTGATCCCTGATTATGGTTGGCATATCGCATTTTTGATTGGTGGATTACCTGCCATTTATGTTTTCATGATTTTGAAAAAAGTGCCTGAATCTGTTCCTTATCTAATTAATCGTGGTCGCATTGACGAAGCTCATGCGCTGGTACAAAAACTTGAACGGCAATGTGGTGTAGAAGTCATCACTACGATTGAAGTCAAACCTGTTGCCGCCAAGCCAAATCTTTCCTTCACTCAACTGTGGTCGAGCGCTTTTGCCCGCCGTACCTTGATGTTGTGGTTGATTTGGTTTGGTATCGTCTATTCTTATTATGGCATTTTTACATGGTTACCTAGTTTGTTGGTCAAACAAGGTTATACCATCGTGCAGTCCTTTGAATATGTCTTGGGCATGATTTTGGCGCAGTTGCCGGGTTATGTTGCTGCTGCTTGGTTGGTTGAAAAGCTGGGGCGTAAAGCTACGCTGGCAGGCTTTATTGCGATGTGCGCGGTATCTGCGTATTTCTTTGGACAAGCCACCTCAGTCAATATGATCATGTTTTGGGGCTGTTTAATGTCTTTCTTCAATTTGGGTGCGTGGGGTGTTTTATATACTTATACGCCTGAACAGTATCCCACCAATATTCGTGCCTTTGGCTCAGGTTGGGCATCTGCGATTGGGCGTATTGGCGGAATCGTTGCACCATTGGTCGTCACTCATATGATGGTGGCAAGCAATGGTTTTAGTTCAGTCTTTATGATGTTTACAGCCGTACTTTTAGCAGTAGCAGCTGTTGTACTGGTCTTGGGTGAAGAAACCAAGGGCAAGACTTTAGAAGAGATTGGGTTATAGTCGTTGATTAGAAGTATTAAAAGTAAAGCACCGAAAAAACGATAACAAATAATAAGTGTAGAATGGCTGATATCGGGTTAATCTTAGCGATCAGCCGTTTTAATTTTTCGTATATTGAATTAAAAAACAAACAATTTATCGCTATATTATGGATTAGATCAAACAAGAATTAAGGGCGAAATAATGAAAAGTAAAATAGGATTAAGCTTCTGTATTATTTATCTTTTACTTAGTGCATTTTGTCTTTATATTGCATTAGATCCAATGACAGATAACAAAGGAAATTTTGTTTTCTTACAATTACCCATAGGTTTTCAAGTGTCAGCATTTAATGTAATAGGGTTAGGTCCTTTATTGGATCGGTTGTCTTGGATGGAAGCGTATAGCTTAGTGGTTCCTGTTACTTTGCTGTTTTTATATGGGATCGGATGGTTGCTGAGTTTGAGCATCCATTTTATGAACGCACGAATTGGACCACTCTAATAAGTTTCAGCATTTATAAATTTCGTTTGAAATAAAGTGTATATTCGAATTTTAAAATAACCATTTAAATAAAAGTTGCTCATTTTCCAAAAAGTGGATAATTTTACGTCATTAGAAACACGGAAAGACGCAATTTGTCGTTGTGGCGTACACTTGTGCTTGTGTCGTCAGGCGCTGCGACTTAGCATAAGAATGTAGATACATCAGCATTTATTTAGAACGAATTTAATTAGGATAAAAGGTTGTTATGACAAGCCTTGCGCATCATGCGACAGAAAACCGTTCCGTAGCAGAATTTACTGAACAAGCTTACCTGAACTATGCCATGTACGTGATCATGGATCGTGCACTGCCTCATATCAGTGATGGTTTAAAACCTGTACAGCGCCGTATCGTCTATGCGATGAGCGAGTTGGGATTAAAGCCAAGTGGTAAGCCAAAAAAATCTGCACGTACAGTCGGTGACGTACTGGGTAAATATCATCCTCATGGTGACTCTGCATGTTATGAAGCTATGGTGCTGATGGCTCAGCCATTTAGTTATCGTTATCCATTCATTGAAGGTCAGGGCAACTGGGGTTCACCTGATGATCCTAAGTCTTTCGCAGCAATGCGTTATACCGAAGCTAAACTTTCAACTTATAGCGATTTATTATTATCAGAGTTAGGTCAAGGTACTTGTGATTGGCAAGATAACTTTGATGGTTCAATGAAAGAGCCAGTGAGTTTACCTGCGCGTGTACCAAATATTTTGCTGAATGGTACAACAGGTATTGCTGTTGGGATGGCGACCGATATTCCACCGCACAACTTACGTGAAGTGGTCAAAGGCACAATTGCATTAATTCGTAATCCTAATTTAACCGATGAAAAAGTTGCAGAATATATTCCTGCACCTGATTTGCCGACCAAAGCAGAAATTATTACCTCACGTGAAGAATTACTTAAGCTCCAAACCACAGGGCGTGGAAGTTACCGAACACGTGCAATTTATCATATTGAAAAAAATGAAATTGTCATAACTGAACTGCCTTACCAAGTTTCAGGCTCTAAGGTTATTACGCAAATTGCAGATCAGATGCAAGCCAAAAAATTACCTTTGGTGAGTGATTTACGTGATGAGTCAGATCATAAAAATCCAACACGTTTAGTGATTGTACTGCGCTCAAATCGTATTGATGCAGAAGCGGTAATGAGTCATTTGTTTGCGACTACAGACTTAGAATCCAGTTATCGTGTCAATATGAACATGATCGGAGCTGATGGTCGTCCACAAGTCAAATCAATCCGCAGAATATTATTAGAATGGATTGAAATTCGTAAACATACTGTCACACGTCGATTGCAATATCATCTCAACAAGATTGAAAAGCGCCTGCATATCTTAGGTGGTTTGATCATTGCTTATTTAAACATTGATGAAGTGATCAAAATCATTCGTGAAGAAGATCAGCCAAAACCTGTGTTAATGATGCGTTTCAATATTGATGAAATACAGGCTGAAGCGATTTTAGAACTCAAGTTACGTCATTTGGCAAAACTTGAAGAAATGGAAATGCGTCGTGAGCAGGAAGAACTTGAGGCAAGAGCGGCGGTGATTCGTGAGCAGTTGGCAAATCCAGAATCTTTAAAATCTTTGATTATTGAAGAGCTTAAAGATGATGCGAAAAAATTTGGTGATGATCGCCGTTCACCAATTGTGCAACGTGAAGAATCACAGGCAATGAGCGAGCAAGACTTGATGCCTGCTGAAGCTGTCACAGTAATTCTTTCAGAAGCAGGTTGGATTCGTTCAGCCAAAGGTCATGAAATTGATGTTGAGAAATTGAATTTCCGTGCAGGCGATCAGTACTTGAGTTCTGCACAAGGTAAGTCGAATCAAAAAGTGTATATTTTGGATGAGACCGGTCGAAGTTATGCCTTGTCAATAAATAGTTTGCCTTCTGCACGTGGTTTGGGAGAACCGTTGAGTTCAAAACTGTCACCTGCTAACGGTGTGAGCTTTATTCAAGTACTGGTAGAGGATGAAGATAAAGAAATTATTGCTGTAAGTTCAAAAGGTTATGGTTTTAAATCTCAAGCGAAACAATTGGATACAAATGCTAAAGCGGGTAAAACATTCTTGACTGTAGCGGATGATGCGAAAGCTATGCCGATAGAGGTCGTTGAAAATCAGACTCATTTGGCTATACTCAGTTCAGTAGGACGTTTACTTTTGATTGATTTGTCAGAATTGCCAACGCTGAATAAAGGAAAGGGAAACAAGTTGATACAACTTGAGGCTGATGAATATATTCAGTTTATGCTAACGTTGAATTTAGATGATGTAATTCAAGTGCTTGCAGGACAGCAACAATTAAAACTAAAAGGTGATGATTTACAGAAGTATATTGGTAAACGAGCATCGAAAGGTCAACTCTTACCCCGTGGATATCAAAAAGCAAATAAACTGTTGATTCAAAGATAAAACTAGCATCCTTGGATCGAAATACGTTATATATGCAATGTGTTCGTGGAAATGGATGCAATATTGAGCACAAAGAAGCCAAAAAATTATGCTCGATATTGAGAAAAACAGTTTAAAACTAAGGATTACTGATTGGAGATTATGGCATTATGGAAAAGATTTGGTTCGCTGAATACCAAAAGACTGGGATTCCAGAGACTGTAGAATTGCCCCAGGAAAATACTTCTCTTATTGATATTTTTGAGCGTAATTTCCAAAAGTTTGGTTCGCGTGATGCCTTTATCTTCATGGATAAGGTGATGTCATTCAGTGATCTTGAATTGGCAAGCCGTAAATTTGCAACTTATTTACAAAGTTTGGGTTTGGCAAAAGGCGCACGTGTCGCAGTAATGATGCCTAATGTCCTTCAATATCCTATTGTTGCTTTGGCGGTATTCCGTGCAGGTTTAGTGCTTGTCAATGTCAACCCACTTTATACTGCACGTGAACTAGAGCATCAGTTAAATGACTCAGGTGCAGAAGCATTGGTTATTGTTGAAAACTTTGCCACTGTTTACCAAGCAATTATTGGAAAAACGCCAGTAAAACATGTGGTTGTTGCCTCAGTTGGTGACATGCTAGGTACTTTAAAAGGTACTTTAGTGAATTTTGTATTACGTAAAGTACGTAAGCAAATTCCAGATTGGAACATTCCTGGACACATCAAATTTAATGCTGCATTGGCAAAAGTAAGTCCAAGCAACTACAAACGCCCTAACATGACGTTGAGTGATACTGCTGTGTTGCAATATACAGGTGGTACTACAGGTGTTTCAAAAGGTGCTGAACTGACTCATCGCAATTTAGTTGCAAACTTAATGCAATGTGATGGTATTTTCCAAAGTAAGTTTGGTCAGGGTGACGGTGCAAAAGATGACCGTATCTTCTGTGCATTGCCGCTTTACCACATCTTTGCATTTATGGTGTGTGCACTTTATGGTATGTACAAAGGTCAAGCAAATATTCTGATTCCTAACCCACGTGACTTACCTGCGGTGATTAAAGAATTACGTAAATATCAGCCGGGCTTTTTCCCAGCGGTCAATACATTATTCAATGCATTGGTACATAACGAAGAATTTAGACAGCTCGATTTCAGCAATTTAAAAATGGCGATGGGCGGTGGTATGGCTGTATTGCCTTCAACTGCGGAAGAGTGGAAAAAAGTGACGGGTACCATCATTATTGAAGGTTATGGTTTATCTGAAACTTCGCCTGTTGCAACAGCTAACCCACCTGCAACGACTGAATTCAGCGGTACAATCGGTGTTCCATTACCTTTGACTGATGTGGCGATCCTTGATGATGATGGCAACCACCTACCACGAGGTGAACAAGGTGAAATCTCGATTCGTGGACCACAAGTCATGAAAGGTTATTGGAACCGTCCTGATGAAACTGCGAAAGTGATGACAGCTGATGGTTATTTCCGTACTGGTGATATCGGTGTCATGGATGCCCGTGGTTATTTCAAAATTGTAGACCGCAAAAAAGACATGATTTTAGTGTCTGGTTTTAATGTTTATCCATCTGAAATTGAAGAAGTCATTGCACAACATCCAAAAGTGCTTGAAGTTGCAGCGATTGGTGTACCTGATGAAAAATCTGGTGAAGTGCCAAAACTGTTTGTTGTGAAAAAAGATCCTTCATTAACAACAGAAGAAGTTCTTGAATTTGCAAAACAAAACTTAACTGGCTATAAACGCCCACGTTATGTGGAGTTTATGGATGATTTACCAAAATCGAATGTAGGTAAAATCTTACGTAAAGATTTGCGTAAATAAGCAAAAACTCGAATTGAAAAAGCGCCAAGATTGGCGCTTTTTTTGTAACATAGAACAGTGCAACGATGGATAGAATCAGAAATTTTGCTTTGAGCGACTATACCAACCATCAATATAGGGACGGCTTAAACCTACAATCGCAGTAAAGGTCAACATTGTTCCCATTTGACGACCTAAAGCAGAAGGAACAATACTGCCGTAACTCATATAAATATCAATCAAACAATAGATGATAATGATCGCAAGCCACAAATATAGATTCATTCGTTTGATCGCAACCGCAAAAAAAGCCACAATTAAAATGATAAGCGTGCCTAATGTTGACTGCCAGTTATAATTGGCACAAATCACACATAATAAAAATGCCAAAATAGGCAGCACAATTTTAAGAATACGATCAATCTCGGCATGTTGCTGGCGTTGTTTCTCTAAAACTTCAAACAATTCATTTTGGTCGGGCTGCACGACATTGTCCTCACTACACAATTTTGCAAAACTCTGCATTAAACAAAAAATATTCTGTTATTGCCATGCTATGATAACCTGCATTAACACTTCATGAGAAAAAATCATGTCTGGGATAGATGGCATCATATATTTAATTCTAATTGCCTGTTTACTTCCTTATGTTTTTACCATTATTGCGAAAGTATCTGGGGGATTTAAACTCGCAGATAACCAGAATCCTCGTGACTTTTTAGCCAAAAGCACAGGCTTGTCGGCACGCGCCAATGCGGTACAACAAAATAGTTTTGAAAGCTTACCTTTATTTATTGCCGCTGTGCTTATGGCTGAGTATATGGTGGTCTCACAACATTTGATCATGATGTTGGGGATTGCTTATATTGTACTGCGCATTATCTATGGGATTTGTTATCTAGCCAATATTTCAGCATTACGCTCAATCATTTGGTTTCTATCGATGGCTTGTCCAATCATTTTATTATTATTGATTATTCGAATTGTCTGAGTGGATTTAGACGAAATCCATTCATTTTGATGATGCAAAATGTATAATCCGCAGCTGTTGGCGTATTTTAGCGTTATAATCGTCAAGATTTTTTATAAGACCTCACTTCAAAGAGTATCCTATGAGCTATAGCAATATTCCTGCTGGTAAAGATGCACCTAATGACATCTATGTAATCATCGAAATCCCAGCCAATGCTGCACCAATCAAATATGAAGTAGATAAAGATTCAGATGCTTTATTTGTTGACCGTTTCATGGGTACTGCAATGTTCTACCCAGCGAACTACGGTTATGTTCCAAATACCTTGTCTGAAGATGGTGATCCATTAGACGTATTGGTCGTTACACCACATCCATTGGTACATGGTTCAGTGATTCGTTGTCGTCCAGTGGGTAAATTAAACATGGAAGATGACGGTGGTATCGATGCGAAACTTATCGCTGTACCACACGACAAATTAACACCGCTTTATAAAGATGTGAAAGAATATTCAGATCTTCCAGCTTTGTTGTTGAATCAAATTGAACACTTCTTTGCACATTACAAAGATTTAGAGCCTGGGAAATGGGTTAAATTGACAGGTTGGGAAGGTTCTGAAGTTGCTAAAGCTGAAGTATTAAAAGCAATCGAAGCAGCAAAATAAGCCTGATAGAAATGCGGTTTGAAGATTAAATAATTGTTCAAATCAATAAAAAAACCTGCATGATTAAATGCAGGTTTTTTTTGCTCGTTTTTCTATTTTAAATTAGAAAAATTTCACAGGAATATCAAGGAAAATACGCCATTCATTGGTATCACCGATATAAACAGGGTTATACGCGTCGCTTGCACGGTAGTAAGAGTGGCGAACACGTAAGCTTGCGTCTTTTGCAAAACCACTTTGCATAGTGTATTTCACTTGGTTGAAGAATTCGCGTTCTTGAGCATTGTCAGTCACATTGCGAACTTTAATATCCCAACCATAAACAAATGCAGTCGTCCAGTTTAATCCTGGAACACCATAACCGCCAAAGTCTAAGTTATATTGAACTTGAGCAGATTTTTCATGGTTACCAATAAAGTCAGACAAGTACGAGTTCGGTAAATAAACACTTTGGAAACCGTCGGCATTTTGACCATAGTCATAACCAACATCACCCGTATTTTGTTGGTAAGCCAACATCACACTGTGTGGACCTTGATTATAGGTTGAAGACAACGCCCAAATATTATTGGTCTTTTCTACGCCTGCTTTACCTGTGTCTGCATAGTCAGCATCAACTGGACCCGTTGCCGAGTAAGTATTGGCATTTTTATCAAACTTAGTGTGATAACCACTGAAGTCAAACGTCAAAGAGCTTTGATTTGCTAGAGGATATTTATAATTTGCATTGATATAATGACGCTCTAAAGCATTTTTAGAGTCTAAACCATAATAAGATGCACTGAGTTGGTCATCAAACTTGTACTTAGCACCCCAAACAATAGCATCATCCAGATGATTACTGTCTGTATTGATATGATCAGACATTTGGTCTTTGGTAAATTTACCAGCAACAAGTTCTAAGTTCTTAATTTCACGGCTGGTCAATAAAGTCCCTGTAAAGTATTCAGGAACAAGACGTGTGGTATTACTTGCCAATACAGGTAAATCTAAAACTTGAGTACCATAACGAACAGTTGTGTTTGAGAAACGTGCTTTCACGTTTGCACCACCACGAGCCCAGTGATGGTAAGGATTACCTTGATCATCACGAGGGATCATGTTGTTGCCTGAATGTTGGTTGTCACCAATTTTAAAAGAACCGTCACCCACAACACCCACACCAAAACCAACAACGCCTTGTGTGAAACCTGAATCTAAGTCAACAATTGCAGTTTGTGCAAATGAACTTTGGTCTTCGATGCCATGTTTTTTATCGCGAAGGATGTAACCAGTACGAAACAATACAGAACCTTTGGCATCTTCAACGAAACCTTTTGCATCACTTTGTTCGCTAGCAAATGTAGGTGTAATTAAAGCAGCATTAATTAATATAGCTAAAGTAAGTTTTGGAGCATTCAACATGAATTGCCTCGTGAACGAGAATAAATGGTACTGACTGATTGAATTCAGAGCAGATAATGGATGAATTGTATATTTAATCTATAAAAAGGGAATGACCTTTGATTAAAAATATTACATTTTTGTAATTTTCTACTCAATATTAATTTATTTCTTTATGAAAAAAAATTCTAAAGTTGCTTAAATATGATTAAATCGTTTGAAATTTCCATTATTTTAATGGATTTGGTTGTTCTGTAGCCACTATTTTTACCAAAAATTCAAAAAAACAGTAAAATTTCAGCAAATTTTTCCTCTTACTTATTTAATTTCATGAATTCAATTTTTTCCCAAATTTTATGGGCTTTGCCTATCTGTGTTGTATCGTGTTCTGTATTTGCCGATCAGACAGATCATTCTGCTGAAAATAGTATAATTTCTGGAAATATAGGGGTGGTATCTAAGTATATCTATCGCGGTGGTGAGGAAAATCAAGATCTTGCAATGCAAGGCGGTTTAGCCTATGCGCATCAAAGTGGCATAACATTAGGCTATTGGGGGTCGACTTTAGGCTATGATCCATCAGATGACAGACAAGATCATGGCTTTGAACATAATTTCTATCTGTCATATGGACAGGAAATTGATCAAAATTGGCGCTACAACCTTAAAACCACAGCCTATGTGTACCATCATGGTGGAACGGTCTACGCTGAGCAGGGTGATCATCGTAAAACTGATGATTTAGACATTTTAGCTGAGATTATTTATAAGAATTTAACAGTGGGTGCGGCAGTAATGCTCGCTGATTCATCTTATGCCAATGCGGGTGATGTCTACTTAAGTGCCGCTTATAGTTATCCTTTAGCGCATGAATTTGTGTTCAATACATCTTTTGGCGGCTCTTTCTACAATACTCAGCACGATAATCAGATTGTGCAATCGAAAAAGAATTTTACCTTCAATGAAGCGCGTATAGGTATCAGTAAGTCAATTGCAAATACTGGGCTGTTGGCATCTTTTGATTACGTCGTAGGTGGCAAGAGTCGTATTGGAGAAGATTATGATGATCACATGGTACTTGGCTTGATCTACAATTTTTAGCTGATACCCAAGCCCCATTTTTATGCTCAAAAATTTAACACAGTGCATGACCTAAGATTGGGCATGCACTTTTTTTAAGCATTTTTAAGTTAAAATCTGTTTTTTGATCAAAAATAGTACATTTTGTTGCAGTGTTGTGACATTTAAGCTTTGAAAAATATTTATGAGATTTTTATGTCACGAATCACATCAATGATAGAAAATTTATGCGACGGTTTTACATACTCATCAGCAGTCAAAATCATGCTGAAAGTAGGTAAATATGAAGTATCGTCATTCCGTGTTCAATGATCTAATGATCTGTACACAACTCAGAAAAAGAAATTTTATCCAACAAAAAAAATTAATAATTTTATTTATGATCAATAGTTTATGGTGTTTTAATCAAAATTATAAAAAATTAAAAAATATTCTTGGCATGGCAATTGCTAAATGCTTAGGGAGTTCATCAAATTTTAGCATAACAAATAAACATCGTATGATGGGGGAGCACTCAAGATGAAATTCTCAACTAAAGCACTAGCATTGGCAGTTTTATCGTCTACAGCAACTATGGCAATGGCGGAAGATAACGCACTGTCAAAATTAGGTTTAAGTTTCTCAGGAAGTGCTGCCATAACGAATGACTATCGCTTTCGTGGTATGACGCAAACCATGAGCGATCCAGCAGTACAAGCAGGCTTCACTTTATCACATACCTCAGGTCTATATGTTGGTCTATGGGGTTCCAATGTGAACTTTGGTGAGTCAGATCCTCATTTAGAATTAGACCCATCGATCGGTTTTACAACACCACTCGAACTCTCACCAACCTTTAAGCCAACTTTAGATGTTGGTGTGGTTGAATATAACTACCCAAGTGCAAGCAGTGACTTTAACTGGACTGAATT
Organism: Acinetobacter sp. B-6; assembly: GCF_056930735.1. NCBI lineage: Bacteria > Pseudomonadati > Pseudomonadota > Gammaproteobacteria > Moraxellales > Moraxellaceae > Acinetobacter > Acinetobacter sp. B-6. Next base: position 40,555 of record NZ_JBXPBY010000014.1, read on the forward strand.
TTACGCAAAATTAATATTTGCAGATGTGTTTGTGAAAGGTGGAAGCTTATTAACAAACGTGAACTATACCAATGACTGGGCTGCAGTCGGTGGAAATAGCTGGAATTTTAACCTAGGTTATTCTGCACCATTCGGCGATACTGGCTTTGGTGGTGTTGCCAATGTGGGTTATACCACAATGGATGAAAAAGCATTACCAGATGGTAAAGACAACTATGTAGACTGGAAAGTTGGGGTTAACTACACTGTTAAATCAATTCCCGGTGTTACTGCGGAACTTGCTGCTGTAGGGACGAATATTGATACGGATGGTTTTACTAATTCAGGGAAACGTGCTGTTGAAACAGGTGCTGTGTTTACGCTAACCAAAGCATTCTAAATACGATTAAAATAAAAAAGGTGACTTTATTAAGTCACCTTTTTTTATATCCAGTCAGCCAAGTTAAGCGGTTGCTCCAAATGCAGCATGATAGTTGACTTTCCCATGAGGAATATCTTGGGTAAAGGCAAGGGCTTGAAAGTATTCAGCAGGGACACCTTCAAGGATCAAATGGGCATAAGGTTTAAAGCCAAATTTTGAGTAGTAAGCAGGATCACCTAGCACCACACATCCCGCAGCGCCAAGTTGTTTGAGTTGTTGTAAGGACTCTTGTATTAACGCCTTACCCACGCCTTGTTGTTGGTACGCTGGAACAACAGAAACTGGACCTAAGCCATACCAGTTTGGCTCGCCAGAGGAAATCACCACAGGTGAAATCGCAACATGCCCGATGATCTTGCCTTCAAATTCAGCAATAATCGAAATACTTAATTGATTTGCTTCCCTGAGTGCATTCACGATGAAGTGTTCGGTGTGATCTGTATGTGCTGCATGTTCAAAAGCTTGTTGTGTGATATTGAAAATACTTTCAATATCATCTGCTTGTTCGTTGCGTAAAGTTAAGTTGAGCATCTTGATTATATCGTACCTATTATTTAGCTCATTCTAAGAGTGCTTTTATTGCACTGGCAAGGCTTAGTCTAAATACATTTTTTAAATTTACTGAAACCAGCATTTAACTATTTTACTCATATTTTTATGATCAATAGTGTTTGCTCACCTGAGTTAAAAATAGGATGCAGACAGAATATGATCAGAAACTCTTAATGCCTGTGCAGCAATGGTGAGCGCAGGATTTACGGCTGCGGAGCTTGGAAAAAAGCTTGCATCAACCACAAATAAATTATCATGATCATAAGATCTGCAAAAACTGTTGAGGGGTGAAGTCCGAGGATCAAGCCCCATACGAATAGTGCCACATTGATGCGAAGGTGTTCTTTTATCAAATGCTTGTTGAAGAACCCAATAGAAGCCACAATCTTTCAGAATTGCACTAAATTTATGCACTAACTTCTGATGTGCACTCCAATTATTTCTTTCCCATACCAAATTAATTTTGTCATTTTCAACAAAAACTCGATTATGTGGGGAGGGCAAATCTTCACTCATGGCATAAAAGTCGATGCTATGTTTGCTGAAATAATTCAAAGCAAAAGCGGGTATAAATGGGATATTGGATTTCAGAATTTTGCCCGAAACTTTGCCGAGAAGCTGAATATTGCCGAGTGGTAAACCATTAACACCATCATTTAAATAAAAGTCATTGATGCCAAAAGTTTTTGAGTAAAGTGAATCATTGGTATATCGATGATTAAAACCGATAATTGCTGAACAATTATGATTCATGAAGTTACGCCCAACCATAGTAGAACTGTTGGATAAACCCTCTGGATTGCTTTGATTTTTTGAACGAAGCAATAGTGCTGCTGAGTGAATAGCACCTGCTGAGAGCACCACCAGTTTAGGTCGAATGGATTCAAGCTTGCCATTGTGTGAAAAAATCACTTCTTCAATATGGTTTGTTGTTGAAGAGGTTTTTAACTGAATCACCTTGCTCTGTGTTTGTAATCTCACATTGTTGTATTGAATTGCCTGAATCAGTGGTCCCGTTTCTGCATCAATTTTGCCATTAAAAAAATGCGGGTGCGCATCCCAAGGTACTTTACGAGTTTGTTTCCATTGTTCAATATCCATTGCCAAAGGTAAGGGATAAGGATGAAGACCTTGAGCCTTGAGTTGGTCTTTGACTGCGCGAATTGCTGGTTCATCTTCAATTGCTTTAAATGGATAAGACGTTGAATGGTAAGGTTCGGTAGGATCAAAATGTTCATCGCCCCTCACTTTAAAAAGTACTTCTGCTTTTGCATACCACGGTTCTAAGGTTTGATAGGTAAATGGCCATGCTGGAGAGATTCCTCCTTGGTGTGTCATTTCTAAGAAGTCTTGTTGACGATACCTTGCCAGAACAGTACCAAAGAATTTGGAGTTGCCACCCACATAATAATAATTGCCTGGTTTAAAAGGTTTTTTATCTTTATCCAACCATTCTTCATTGGGCTTAAAGTATTGCTCTGTAAAAATCTTATCTTGATCTTCATTGATTGGAGAATCGGGCAGTTGAGTACCGCATTCAAGAATAAGTATATTCAGACCACTTGCGGCAAGACCTGCTGCCATTGTTGAGCCACCGATACCAGACCCTATGATGAGAATATCTGTTTGATGATTTAAAAACATAGTGATTCTCCAAAAGTAAGCGAGATATGCTTTTTATTTTCAATGGCTTGTTGTATTGCTAAAGCAATTTCTAAAGAACGTAAACCATCATAGGCTGTTGCAGCAGGTCGCCCCCGATTTTGAATGGCATTTTTAAACTGTTGAAAAGAACTGACGTATAAGTTGTGGTGCTCAATTGGAATACGTTGGCAACCCTTATCATTGTTAAGATGTAATTCTCCAATAGCATGTTGGGTCAATGTATTCGATGCCTGTAAATTTCCTTTGGAACCGATGATATCGATACTGGTTTGAAAATATTGTGCGGTAAAAGAATCATAAAAACTGACCAATGCACCTTTCGCAAATTCAATTGTACCCATCACTGTTTCAGGCACATTATTCGGGCTAAGCACTCCTGTTTGAGCCATAGCACTTACGCTGATAGGTTCATCGTTAAGTAAAAAGCGAAGTGTATCAATGTCATGAACAGTAATATCAAGGATAACGCCACCTTCTGAAGGTGTGTGGATACGCCAGCTCTGTAAATTCTTCGGCAGAGAGACAGCATGACAAAATCGAATGTTCTGCACTTCACCAATACAATTGTTTGCAATGAGTTCACGTATTTTTTGTATGACAGCAGAATTTCGAAGATGATAATTGACAGCTAAAACCACCTGATGGATTTTTGCCTGTTCAATCATCTGTTGGGCATCTGAGATACTGAGTGCCATCGGCTTTTCACACATCACGTGCTTTTTTGCTTTTAAAGCAATCATTGCTTGTTCGGCATGAAGCGAATTTGCACTCGAAATATAAACAGCGTCAACCTCATTGTCATAAAGTGCGTGTTTTAAATCATGAGAAAATTTTTGAATATTTTGTTTACGGGCAAAGTCTTGAGCTCGTACCAAATCATTGCTGACGATACCGGTCACTTCGTCACCAACTGCTCTGATCGCCGAAATAATCCATTCCTGTGCAACATTACTTGCACCCACCAATAGCCAGTTCATGTTTAGTCTCCTTGCTGAGAACAAAATATGCTGAATACCCAAATACCGAGGTAACAAATGATCGGTACATAAAGACTGGTACTCAATGAGCTGATATCTGCAACCAAACCTGTTAGAGGAGGAACAATTGCACCACCTACAATGCCACAACATAAGATGCCAGAGCCTTCAGCTGCTCTTTCTTTTAAGTGTTTCGAGGCAAGTGAGAAAATGGTCGGAAACATGATGGAGTTAAAGAAACCGACAGCGAGGATCGCAATTCCTGCAATATTTCCTCGTAAAGTACTACTGGTGAACAAAAGCGCCATAACTGCGATGGAAAACAATGCCAGTAGTTTGGCAGGTGTAATAATTTTCATCAGTGCTGAACACAGGAAGCGAGCGATCATTGCACCACCCCAGTAAAATGCAACAAGTTTGCCAGCATGTTCAGCAGAGATATTCATAATCTCGGCTTGAGATAAGTAGTTCACCAGAACACTGCCGATGGTGACTTCAGCACCGACATATAAGAAAAGACAAATAAAACCTAAAGCAAATCTGGGGGACTTTAGTAAGCTGAGTGAGGCGCTTAAACTTATATGAGCTGACGAGCTTAGGTTTTTAGGACCATCATTTCGAAAGCGCGCCAGTAAAATACAAAAGATAGCGATGACGATGGCAATACCAGTATAGGCATGACTGATGACAGAAGACTCCTGTTGCAGATATGCAGTCATTTCGATACTGCTCAATTGCGAGGTATCGACAGTCGCAATGCTTCCTAAGATGATAATCGCACCAAAGTAAGGTGCAATAGTCGTCCCCAATGAGTTGAAAGCGTGTCCAAGTGTAAGGCGGCTTGAAACTGTTTCTGCTTTACCCAACTGAGTGAGCAGGGGATTGGTCACCACTTGAATAATGGTCACCCCTACTGCAAGAATAAACAGGGCAGATAAAAAGGCTGCAAACATATGAATCTTGGTTGCAGGAATGAAGGCTAGACATCCGATTGCCATAACAAAAAGTCCAATAATGGCAGAACGAACATATCCAAATTTATAAATCAATCGACTTGCAGGAATAGAAGCAACAAAGTAAGCAAAGAAAAAAGCGGATTGAACGAGCATAGCTTCCATGTAGCTCAGTTGAAAAACTTCTTTGAGTTTGGGAATTAAAACGTCGTTCAGGCTGGTAATACTGCCGAATAGAAAAAACAAAGCAAAAACCATTATATTTAATGAATAATTATTTTGTGAATTCTGTCGGAGCTCTTGATTATTGAATAGCGTTTGATTTTTCATTTGATACCTTTCCGTGGTATATAAAAATGATAATAATCAGCATGGCTTTTTTAATTAATGTTGAATAGATATTAATTTATCAATAAATGATACTATTGTTGCAATATGTCAGGGAGTATAATAATGAGATCTGAATATGAGAAAGTTATAGTAAAACCATATTCATCCTGGTCATTTTTAAATCGAAGAATGGAGCAAGGAATACCTTTTCAGTGGCATCACCATCCAGAGTTTGAATTTACATTGACAGTGAATAGCTATGGTAAACGATATATCGGTAGCGATATTAGCAATTACCATGAAAACGATCTGGTTATGATTGGTCCAAACATTTCTCATACTTGGCAATCTTTTGGAAAATTTAACCCCAATCAGCCCTATATTGCTCTCGTGATTTGGGTTAGTACTGAATGGATTCAAAATGTTATCAATATTTTTCCAGAAATGCGATCTCTGAATAACTTACTTATCTTGTCAAATAATGTTGTGATCTTTAGTGAAGATGTTAAGCATAAAGTGATTGATCATTTTCATAACATTCCAGCACTGGGTTGGTCTGAACGGACACCATTGTTATTAAAGATTCTTTTGACGCTTTCTCAAGATGAGAAAATGATTATCACACATGTTAATAAATTAAATATAAGTTCTGAGAACAATAAGAAAATTCAAAATTTTATAGAAGTAATGGACTACATTGATAAAAATTATCATAAAAAAATATCAATTGAGGATTTAGCTGAGATGTGCTTTGTGAGCCCGGCAACTTTCTATCGCTCATTTAAGAAAATTTTAAAAAAATCACCGATGGAATATATTATTAATTTAAGAATTAATCATGCAGCAGAGTTAATTTTAGAGAGGAATATGGCAATAGCCAATATAGCAGAATATGTGGGTTATTCTTCTTTGGCGTTATTTAATCGGCATTTTAAGAGTATTAAAAAAATATCTCCACGCGAATACAGATTGAAATATAATAAACAATTTATATAATATTTCTGATGATTTTAGAGTTGTAGAATCATCAGAAGGCTTAATCAATAACATTTGAGATGTATTATTTTTTTATGTCACTCATTTTAATCAAACGGGCAATATCAATTGTTCTTTCATAGATTAAATCTGCTGCATTGATACATGCCTCATTTAAATTCATCGGTCCTGAGGTTAAAGAAAATGCTGCACTTATACCATAGTCATAAAGCGCTTGATAATTTTCACCCAAAGCCCCTGCAATCACGATGACAGGTACGTTTGCTGCTTGAGCAATTTGGGCAATACCGAATGGCGTTTTGCCATTTAATGTTTGTCCATCAAATTTTCCTTCCCCTGTAATGACCCAATCTGCACCTTGGATTTTACTGGAAAGATGATTGAGTTCTGCAATGACTTCAACACCAGATCTGAACTCGGCATTTAAATAAGCTTTAGCAGCAAAGCCAAGCCCTCCAGCTGCACCCGAACCTTGCTCATTGCGTTTATCATGACCTAATAAGAGCGCAGAAAGATCAGCAAAATGAGCAAGGGCTTGGTCTAATTGCAAGACTTGATCTGGTGTGGCTCCTTTTTGTGGTCCAAAAATATAAGATGCACCATTTTCACCGCAAAGTGGATTAGTAACATCTGCCGCTAAAACAAATTTTGTTTTTGCTATACGCGGATCGAAGTCAGTTAAATCAATTTTTGCTAAGTGTTGAAGTGCTAGACCACCAGCAGCAATGGGATGGTGGTTTTTATCTAAAAGTCGCGCACCTAAAGCGGATAAAAGCCCTGTGCCAGCATCATTTGTAGCACTGCCACCCAAGGTTAAAATAATTTCTTTAGCACCAACATCAAGTGCAGCAACAATCAGTTCACCTGTTCCAAAGGTACTGGTGATACACGCATCACGTTGAGTAGGTGTAAGGTATTGAATCCCACTTGCTTGTGCCATTTCAATCAAGGCAATTTTTTCAGTTTTTAACCAACCCCATCGGGCAAGAACAGGATTTCCTAAAGGACCTTGGACAGATTGTTCTCGCCATTCCCCTTTACAAATATCAAGGACCGCCTCAATTGAACCTTCACCACCATCTGCCATCGGGCAAATCAGAATTTCTGCTTCTGGGAATATGGTTTGCCATCCGAGTGCTATGCTTTTGGCGACACTCTGTGCAGACAAACTATCTTTAAACGAATCTGGAGCAATGATAACTTTCATAAATATTCTCAAAACCAATTTTTGAAGGAATAGGCGGACTTTTTAAGCATTACTGATCTAAAGCATTTTATTGTTCGATATTTATCCAGTGTTCCTTAATCCCGCAGCAATACCCGCAATACTCACCATCAGAGCTTGATCGACTGGAGTATTTTCTTGATGATCATTGGCTAAGTAATCACGTCGCCGTTTCATTAATTCAGCTTGGAGTAAGTGTAATGGCAGTAGATAGGGGTTACGAACTTGCATGGATTGGTCAAGAACAGTATTGCTACCCAGTAATTTAGCTTCGCCCTTAATAAATAGTAGTGTTTCGATCGATTGTTCTAACTGAAGGCGTAATTGATGACCTAATTTTTTCAAATTTTCATCATCTGTTAAATGAGATTCATAATACAGCGTAATATGGCGATCGGCTTTTGCAAGAACCATTTCCAACATATCAATCAAGGTTTGGAAATAAGGCCACTGAATCAGCATTTCATCGATTGAGGTTTTCTTCCCCTCCTTTAACATTTGATAGAGGGCTTCACCTGTACCTAACCATGCAGGTAACATTAGACGAATTTGAGTCCATGCAAATACCCACGGAATGGCACGCAATGATTCAATACCACCACTGGTTTTGCGTTTTGCTGGACGTGAACCTAATGGAAGCATTTGTAGTTCGAGTTCAGGCGTAATCGACCTTAGATACTGCACAAAATATGGGTTTTCTCTCACAGTTCGACGATAAGCATTTACTGAGATATCGGTCATTTGGTGCATTAAGTCTCGCCATTCCTGTTTTGGAGTCGGTGGCGGCAGTAGGGTGGCTTCCAAAGCTGCTGCGGTATAAATTTCAAGATTTTGTAAAGCAATACTCTCTAATCCAAATTTAAATCGAATCATTTCACCTTGCTCGGTTACTCGTATTGATCCAGAAATTGAACCAGGTGGTTGTGAAAATAAAGCTTGCAAAGTAGGTGCCCCGCCTCGGCTAATCGATCCTCCTCGCCCATGAAATAGGGTGAGTTGAATATCGTGAGTTTTGGCAATTTCGGTCAGTTGTTCTTGGGCACGATATTGAGCCCAATTTGCAGACATAAAACCTGCATCTTTGGCAGAATCTGAGTAGCCGATCATCACTTCATGCTTAGCTTGGATATGTTGCTTATACCAATCTATTTGAAATAAGGTTTCCATTGTATTTGCTGCACCCTCTAAGTCTTTGAGGGTTTCAAATAGAGGAACAACCCGTAATGGTTGTAAAATGCCAGCTTCTTTCTGTAAAAGAAGTACCGCCAATACATCACTTGGATGTGCTGTCATTGAAATAATATATGCACCTAAGCTTTCAGTAGGTTGCCTAGCAAGCATCTGCATGGTCGCGAATACTTCTTTAACATCAGGGTGTTCGATTAGACTATCGGGTGAACTGTGTAAATATTTAGGTAGCAACGGACGTTTGTTCTGTAATTCTCGAATTAAGAAATTTTGTCGCGCTTGTTCTGTCCATGATTCAAAATTTCCCAAGCCTAAATATTCAGTGACTGCCGAAATGGCTTGACGATGCCGACCAGATTCTTGGCGAATATCGAGTTTGAGTAGCTCAATACCAAAACAATTTACGCGATAGATGAAATCTAGCAATTTACCATTGGCAATCTCAGGTAAATGACACGCCATGAGAGAGCGGTGACATAGTAATAATGGTGCAAGTAATTCATTTTTATCTTGAATGACAGCGTTTAATTGATCATCACATTCAATCCCTTGTAATTTCAGGCTTAACCAATGCAGTGTTGTTTTTATTTTTTCACGTATATGACGTAAATACTCTCGATATGGTTCAGGATGAGCATCACCGAGAGCTTCTTTCAATTCTTGTGAACAGGCTTGAAGGGAGAGTTCCCAACGAAGATCCTCAAGATCTTTAAGATAGAGACTAGCGGCTTGCCAACGAGATAACCAAAGCACTTCTTGAGTGATCTGATGGTTCACATTTGGATTGCCATCTCTGTCTCCCCCCATCCATGAGGCAAAGCGAATTGGACAAACAGTGCATGGTAGATGTAGGTCGCAATTCTTAAAAACAAGATCGTCTAACTCACGAATAAATTTGGGTACAGCATTCCATAAGGTTTGTTCAATGGTGGTGAAGCCCCATTTTGCTTCATCAATAGGGGTAGGTCGATTTTGGCGAATTTCGTCAGTTTCCCAAGCAGAACAGATTAACTGCCTGAGATCCTGCATGATCATGTGATGTTCACGAGCTGTGAGTTGTTGTTGATCCAACTTTGATAGGCAATCATTGATTTTGTCATATTTCTGAATCAAGGTACGGCGACTGACTTCTGTCGGATGCGCCGTTAACACCAATTCAATATTTAATTGACAGATTTGTTCGAATAATTGCGTTGATGTGATGTGTTGTTGTTTAAACTTCTCAAATAGTGGCACAAGTGGGTTTGGCGATTGCGCTTGTTCATTGAGTTCACTTTGCCGCCTTTGCCGAACAACATGATATTGTTCTGCAATATTGGCAAAGTTTAAAAAATACGAAAAAGCGCGCGTTAGTGGCAAAATTTCCTGATCTTTTAAGTTTAAGAAAAGGTATTCAAGTTGTTGTTCAGCATCAGTTTGACCATCCAAAGTCGCTTTAGATAAAGTGCGTATTTGCTCAACCAAGTTGAATAAGTTTTGATCTTCATGATTTTTTAGGGTTTCTCCTAAGAGATTCCCTAAAAGCCGAACATCTTCACGTAAAGCGCTGTCAATTTGTTGAATCATATTTTACTGTCCAGTGTTCGGTCGAAACTCATTGAGTTTTGTTTTGAAGCCATGCATAGACCCCGATCGCTGCAAAGCAAAAGGTTGGAATGATAAAAGCCAATTGAATGTTTTTTAGGTCTGCAATTAAACCCATGAAATAGGGGGAAATCGCTCCTCCAACTAAGGTCATGACTAAAAATGAATCGGCTTTTTTGGTATGTGAACCTAAGTTTTTTACTCCCATTGCAAAGATAGTGGGATACATAATTGAGGAAAAGAAGAAGGAAAGAATCAGGGCATAAATAGACACAACAGACAAACCTGAAACAACCACTGCACATAAAATGACATTGATCACCGCATAGCTAATCAACATGCTGACTGGAGAGAAAAAACGCATGAAAAATGTGCTTACAAAGCGCCCAATCATAAATACAATCAAGCCAACTGAGAGTAAAAAGGACGCTTTTTGAGGACTAAGACCAGCCCAATGATCAATTGCAAAATTGATAAAGAACGAACAAATACCGACATGGGCTGCAATCCATGCAAACTGTGCAACGAGTGCACCTGTAAAATTCGGGAATGACCAAATAGAGCGAGCTTGATTGTGCTGGTCAGTGAGTTGTTTGTTTACTTGTACTTCAGGAAGAGGTGTTTTTGCAAAAATGATCATCATAATGACCACCACAAATGCTAAACAAACATAAGTGAACATGACGGGATTAAGTGAAAGTTGTCCTAAGGAAATTGAAGGTGCGAAGAATAAAGCGCCACCAATTAATGGACCAATAAAGACCCCTAATCCGTTAAAAGATTGTGCGAAATTCAAACGTTTTTCCGCATGTTCAGGTTCGCCTAATATAGAAGCATAAAGGTTTGCAGCAGTTTCTAAGCAACCCAAACCACAAGCCAGTATAAACAGTGCGAAGAGGAACATACCGAATACGGCAGCATTTGTGGCAGGAATAAACAGCAATGCACCTAATGCAAATAGACCTAAGCCAACTTGGATACCTGCTTTATATCCAAAACGTTCCATAAATAAGCCAATCGGAAGTGCGATTAGAAAATACGCGCCATAATAGGCAGCTTGAACAAACCCTGACTGGGCTTTGGTCACATGCAATGAGTCTTGAAAGTGTTTGTTTAAAACATCCAGTAAGCCATGTGATAATCCCCACATGAAAAACAAGCTGGTGATTAATATAAATGCAATCCTCGTGGCAGACTTTGGATAGCTAACTGGGCTATTGATCATGGTATTGTTATTTACGTCCATGTGTATTTTCCTATTTTTGAGGGAAAAGGAGGAGTTTCTACTCCTTTTAAAAATGTCTATTCGGCTTCGATGCCACCATAGACCGCTAAAAATTGTTTCATGCGCTGAATGGCTAAATCTGGCTTGATCAGTGCTCCAGCTTGATCTGCTAAACGAAAAATTGTGCAGTAATGGGACATGCTTCGTGCAGATTGCATTCCTCCTAACATGCTGAAGTGATCTTGGTGACCATTTAGCCAAGCCAAAAACACAATGCCTGCTTTGTAATAGCGCGTAGGCGCACAGAAAATTTCTCTGGAAAGTTGTACGGTTGGCTGGATAATTTCTTGGTAGTGTTGGAGATCACCGTTTGCTAAGGCGACCAGTGCATGAGCAGCAACAGGTGCGATTGGATCAAAAATTCCAAGTAAGGCATGCGAAAAACGCTCACCATCTCCTGCGATTAATTCACCAAAATTAAAATCATCTCCTGTATAAAGCTTTACACCTTGAGGTAAACGACGACGTAGCTCAATTTCCCATTTTGCCTCCAAGAGGGAAATCTTGATGCCATCTACTTTGTTGATATTTGCTTCGATGATGGATAAAACAGTGTCCATCGCTGTGGGAATATCCGGACTGCCCCAATAGCCATGTAGACTTGGGTCAAAAGCTTCACCAAGCCAATGTAAAATTACTTTGTCTTTGGCTTCTTGTAGTAATGTTGAATATACCTTGCGATAGTCTGTAGCACTTTTTGCAGTTGCACACAAAGCTCGACTTGCCATTAAAATTGCACTGACACCCGCCCGATTTACAACTTCAAATTGAGCTCTATATGCTTGAAGAACATCATCTATGGTGGTTTCAGCATTGAAGTTTAATTGGTCTGTACCCACGCCACAGCTGAGCATTGCTCCAGGAATTGTTTTTGCGTGTGCTGCACTGCGAGTAATCAGCTCAGCAGATTCTTCCCAGCCCAACCCCATACCACGTTGGGCGGTATCCATAGCTTCCGCAACTCTAAAGCCTAAACGCCATAAATATTCACGAAATGCCAGTGTTTTATCCCAATCGATTGAGAGCGTCTCATCCCAAGGATTTCCAGACTTCATCGGTTGTACGACTACATGTGCAGCAGCGTAGACAATCCGATTCATGGTCCCTTTGGCAGGTGATGCAAAAGGGGACTGTGCATATTTCAATGTATACAGTTCAAGCGTTTCTTCATTCAGTGAAGGCAAGCGTATTTTCATGAGCTTTATCCGTGATGTGCAATGTTTTTCCTAAAATGAGATCAGCCGCTTTTTCAGCAATCATGATGGTTGGTGCATTAGTGTTACAGCTTGGAACCCGTGGCATGACAGATGCATCAACGATTCTTAAACCATCAATACCATGGACTTTCAGATCACTTGAAACCACAGCATCATCCCCATTTCCGATTCGGCATGTCCCAACAGGGTGATGATCTGTTTTTGCATTTGCACAAGCATATTCAAACAACTGTTGATCTGTGACTTTAGAATTTCCAGGAAGTTTTTCTTCTAGAACAAAGCGTTTAAGTGCCGGTTGACTGAGTATTTCTCGTGCCAAACGTAGTCCTTTCATTGACATTTCTCTGTCATAAGGATCTGCCCAATAATTAGGGTCAATAAGAGGTGCACTAGATGGGTTGGCATTCGCAAGCCTAACAGTGCCTCGAGAGCGAGGTCTCAAGAGAGCAGAGTTAAGCGTCACTCCTGGATTGGTCATATGCTCGACCCCAGATTCGATTCCAGAACCCAAACCTAAATGAAGTTGAATATCGGGAGAGCGTGCCGTTTCGTCGGCATACCAAAAACCACCTGTTTCAAAAAGGCTGGATGCAACTGGTCCCTTTTTGAGTAGTAGATATTGCAGACCTGCCCAAGCTGCTAAAAATGGTGAGGAATAGGCATCATAGGTATGATTGCCTGTACATTCGGCGATTACAAATAGGTCTAAATGATCTTGGAAATTCGCACCAACCCCTGACAAATGATGTTTTAGCTCAATGCCTACATCACGTAGGTGATCGGCGGGTCCAATACCCGATTGCATCAATAATTTCGGTGAGCCTATCGCGCCACTACTGATAATAATTTCCCTTTCCGCATAATACATACCAGATTTAGCTGCTTCTGGATGAATCACTTCTACTGCTATGGCTCTTTTATCTGACAGTATGATGCGTTGGGTAAATGCATCTAAAAGTACGGTTAAATTACTCCGATGCTGTACAGGACGAAGATAGGCTGTTGAGGTTGACGATCGTTTTGCATGTAACTGAGTCAGTTGGTAATGACCTAAACCTTCTTGCTTTTCACCGTTAAAATCGGGATTAAAAGGAATACCTAACTCTTGACCCGCTTGAAAGAAAGCTTCACAAATAGGCAAAGGGCTTACTGGATTGGAAACCCCTAAAGGTCCACCATAAGCGTGGTAGCGATTGGCAAAACGTTCATTGTTTTCTGCGCGTTTAAAATAAGGTAGAACATCGGCATAAGACCAACCTTTTGCATCACATTCCATTGCCCATTCATCGTAGTCAGCCGCTGCGCCACGTGTATATATTTGCGCATTGACCGATGAACCACCACCAATGACTTTGCCTTGAGTAAAACGTAAAACTCTATTGTTCAGGTGCTTCTGAGGAACTGTACTCCAGCCCCATGATCCACGACCTTTGGTCATTTTTGCAAAACCAGCAGGCATACTATAAAGCGGATGTTTATCTTCACCACCTGCTTCCAAGAGCAGAACGTTTATAGATGGGTCTTCACTAAGACGATTGGCTAACACACATCCCGCTGAGCCACCGCCTACAATAATATAATCATATTTCATCGTATTTCTCAGAAAGTAGGAATTGAAAGACCACCATCAATATTGATGACGGAGCCAGTAGAAAAATTTAATTTGCCTGAGGCTAGACTGCTGACGGCAACAGCGATATCTTCGGTTTCTCCCCAGCGCGCCATTGGAACAAGACCATTTTTGAAGCGTTCTTCGTATTTGTTGGCAACACCAGCGGTCATATCAGTTCGTATAACACCAGGACGAATTTCGAATACACCAATATTGGCTGCGGCTAAACGCAATGCGAAAAGTTTGGTACTCATTGCCAATGCAGCTTTGGATAAGCAATATTCACCTCGCTCAGGTGATGCCATTTCAGCACTGACACTGGAAATTGTGATAATGCTCCGAGGATGCTGAGAGGGGGCTGAGAGCATATGCTTGGCCACGAGTTGGGTGAAGAAAAATGTCCCTCTTAAATTTGTATTGATCACCAAATCAAATGCTTCTGGTTGCATTGCCAGTAAATCACCACGACACGGTGACCCAATGCCTGCGTTATTGACCAGACAATCTATTTTTCCTCCCCAGGCGATGACTTTATCGATCAGTTGCTGTTGTGCTTCCAAGTTTTCTAGTTCGCTGGCAATTGCCAGCGCTTTTCCTCCAACAGATTCAACCTCAGCGCACAAGGCTGTACTTTTAGCGTCTTCATGACGACAGGTGAACACAATATCGAAACCTTCACTTGCCAATTGCATCACCACCGAGGCACCAATTCCTCTACGTCCACCTGTAATGAGTGCTAATGGTCGCGATTTAATATCTGAAATCCTTTTCATTATTTTTCCTTTTTTTGGAACGTTCCAATTTTAACTTAAACAAACTTTTCACTAAGACTGAGTAAGCCACCAATGAGTTCTTTCTCCGATATGTAATTGAATGGTTTTCTGTTCTGTATAATCTTCTACGGCATTGAGACCTAATTCGCGACCAATACCTGATGCTTTAAATCCACCAAAAGGAAGTTCTGGAAAACCTTCGAGAAAGTTATTGATCCAGATGGTTCCTGCATGAATACCTTTTGCTGCTTGTAAGCAAATATCAATATCTTTGCTCCAAACTGCTGCAGAGAGTCCGTAACTGGTTTGATTGGCAATTGTGATTGCCTCTTCGATTGTGCTGAAGTTGAGTATCGATAATACAGGACCAAACACTTCTTCATGGGCGATGGACATACTCGGTTCAACATTTGTAATAATGGTTGGCTGGAAATACATACCTGCGGTTGTTGGAATACGTTCTCCGCCAAAGCGTATCGTGGCACCCTCTGCTTTTGCATTTTTTATCGCTGTTTCGATAATGTTGAGTTGAGTTTCACTGGTAATTGCACCAACTTTTACATCGGGGTGTAGTGGGTCACCAACAGGTACCTGCTTAGAACGGTCAATCACTGCTTGTGTGAAACGTTCAGCAATGTCTGCATGGACTAAAATTCGACTGCCACTATTGCAACATTCACCTGCATTGAAATAGACACCAAATACCACAGCATCGACAGCAGCTTCCCAATCACAATCTGGGAAAATAATTTGTGGATTTTTGCCCCCAAGTTCAAGAGAGACTTTCTTTAATGAACGCCCAGCTTCTGCTGCAATATGACGTCCCACACGTGTAGAACCAGTGAAGGAAACCATGTCTATATCAGGATGGTTAATCAGTGGTTCACCAACAGTTGGACCTAAGCCCGTGACAATATTTACTACCCCTTGAGGTAAACCTGCTTCAAGTAAAATTTCACCGAGGATTAAGGTCGTACCATTGGTGAGTTCACTTGGTTTGATCACAGCTGTACATCCTGCTGCTAAAGCAAAAGGTAATTTTTGGCTGAGAATCCAAATGGGGAAATTCCATGGCGTGATCATGGCAACCACACCAATCGGTTGACGTACAACTATGCCAAGCGTTGAGTTACCTAAATTATTATAGCTTTCACCATGTAGGGTTCTTGCCAGTGCAGCTGCATATTTCCATAAATCCACACAACCAGAAACTTCATTGCGTGCTTGCGTCAGAGGTTTGCCTGTTTCTAAACTTTCAATCAATGCCATTTCTTCAACACGATTTGCAATGCCTTCAGCAACTCGTATCAATAGATCTGCGCGTTCACTGCCAGATCGACTTGACCATGTACCCTGATCAAATGCTTTACGGGCGGCGTCTACGGCACGTAGAGCATCTTCGCGACAAGCGTCAGGATAAATGCCGACAATCACATCATGAGCAGGGCTTTTTCGTTCAGTTATTTTTCCTTGTTGTGAGATACACAGTTCTCCATCAATCAACATACGACCTTGATAAGGTTGTTTAATCACAGGTGCATGACGCTCTAAGTTTGAGAATTTCATTTCATCTTCCTTTATAGTCTGCGGAACGGCGTTCACTAAAGCTTGCTAAACCTTCTTTTGCATCTTCAGTTGTTGCGGCAAGTGCTCCCGCCATTCCTTCCAAAACTGCTGCCAAATGATGACCTTCACCTGCATCAATAAGTTGTTTTGTTAGTTGTATGGAAATCGGGGCTTTTCGTCCTATTTCTTCGGCGATTTGTAGAGCACAGGCTAAAACCTCTCCTGAATGACTAATCTCTTGAATTAAGCCTTGTTTAAGTGCTTGTTCAGCATTCATTTTTCTTCCTGTCATTGCGAGATATTTAACCGAACTTGCACCGATTAAACGAACTAGACGTTGTGTTCCAGACCAACCTGGGCATGTCGCGATGCCTGTTTCTGGCAAAGCAAATGTGGCATTTGGGTCACTGACTCGAATATCCGCAGTCGCTAATAGCTCTAATCCACCACCAAAAGCATGACCATTGATAGCTGCAATCACAGGAAAACGTAATCGAGCCCATAAATCGAAAACTTGGTGTCCTTTCCTGGTCCAATGACGCCACATATCCAGCGGTTTTAGCTCTGCCCAGACATGAATATCAGCACCTACACAAAAGGCACGATCACCAGTCGCCGTAATAATGGCGGCTATAATATCTGTTCGTTGATCAAGAGACTTTGCAATATCGTCAAGCTGATCTAGCATTTCAGGCGTGAGAGCATTCAATTTTTCAGGTCGCTCTAATTGGACGATAGCAATCGCATTTTCAAAACGGAGGCTGACTGAACCAGATGATCTATTCATGCTGCATACTCCTTAAGTTCTAGTCCCATAACCGCATCTGTAAATAAGCTGGGTTTCATAATTTTTAAATCATCAGAGACGAGTAGGGGGAATTCTGCTTGCGAGAGAACATCTTTTTCTAACTCTATACCTGGGGCAATTTCGGTAATCAGTAAACCTTCAGCCGTTAATTTCATGACACAACGTTCAGTGATATAAAGGATGTTTTGTCCTCGTTGTAGAGCCATATGACCACTAAAAGTGACATGATCAACTTTGTTGACCAATTTACGTGATTTGCCTTCCTGATGAATCTTTAAAGCACCATCACCCACTGTTAATTTTGCGCCAGCAGTGAAAAAGCCAGAAAAAACAATATTCTTCGCATGTGTGGTGATGTCAACAAAACCACCACAACCTGCTGTTAGATAAGGCTTGCTAGGAAGTTTCGAAACATTCACATTGCCTTCGCGATCAATTTGTAAGAAAGAGAGTAGAGAGAGGTTAAAACCACCACCTTGAAAATAAGTAAATTGTGCGGACGATGGCATAATTGCATCGGCATTTACAGCGCAACCAAATGCAAAATCGAGTAAAGGCATTCCGCCCACAGCTCCTTGTTCAATCAACCAAGTCACCTCATCGTGATAACCTTCTTCCAATAGAATCCGAGGGACATTGGCAGAGATTCCAAAACCTAAATTCACCGACATACCTTTTTCGACTTGCATTGCAGCTCGACGTGCAATGACCTTTTCAGCTCCCCAAGGCGTCATGTCAAATACTGAGTCTGGTTGTTGAATTTCACCACTGATTGCTGGGTCATAGCTGATTTGTGTGGTTTGCATTTGGTCAGGAGCAACCACGATATAATCCACTAAATTACAAGGGATATGCACATGATGCGGCTTAATGGAGCCTGCGCGAACCATACGTTTCACTTGGACAATGACAATCCCACCATTGTTACGAACAGCAAGTGCTTGATCGAGCGCGCCAAGTAAACCGCCTTCATGTTCAAAAGATAGATTGCCTTTTTCATCAGCGGTGGTTGCTCGAATAATGGCAACGTTAGGAATGATGTTTGGAAAGAACAACCAATCTTCACCTGCAAAATTTACCTTTTCTACAATGGGTTGAGCTTCAGCTTTTGCATTCATCGCACAACCTTGTAAATCTGGGTCTACAAAAGTATTAAAACCAACTTTTGTTAAAACACCTGGACGTTTTGCCGCGACATCGCGATGCAAGTCAAACATGATGCCACTGGGAACGTTATATGCGGCTATTTCGTTATTGACGATCATTTTCCATATCTCTGGCATGGGTAAAGAGGATGGACCACTTGGAAAAGAGCCAGCAATGACTTTTTTGATTAACCCGGTCTGCGCCAAATGCTCAATGCCTTTGATTCCATACAAATCTCCAGCAGCAATAGGATGAAGCAAAGTCAAGTCTTTAGGCTGAGCAATGTGTTGATAGCGCTTTCCAATCGCAGAAAGAATATGATCTGGACAAGCCAAACCACTTGATGAGCTGACAGTCACAATGTCGCCATCGATGATTAATTTTGCAGCTTGTTCGGCACTAATAAGTTTGTTCATGGTTTTTCACTTTTACACAAATAGTTTTTAGATTGCTTTAAATGGTTCTGTTCAAGATCAATAGACGTTGGTGTTGTCGGTGATCGAAGCGAAACCACTTGCTTTAAAACAAATGGAAAAATTTAGTGGTCGCTGGTTTTAATCCATTTCCATTGTTTTTTGTCCTCATAAGTTCCTTCTTATGTGGTTTATGTTTGTTATAGGAACGTTCTAATTAATTTTTGGAACGTTCCAAAAATATAGAATTACTACATGGCGATGTCAATATATTTTTTAAAGAAGGGAAAATTAACTAAAAAAGAAATGGTATGCTACTAGCACTTCGACGCAGGTTAATGAGGTATCTCACTTGAGTAGCAAAGCACCAAAAAGTAAAGCCACCATTATGGATATTGCGAAAGTTTCGGGTGTTTCCAAATCAACCGTCTCTTTAGTCTTGAATAATAGTGAATTGGTCAAACCTGAAACTGCTGAAAATGTTCGAAAGGTCGCTGCTCAACTAGGTTATATCTACAATCGTAGTGCGGCTAACTTGCGTCAAGGGGTAAGTAATATTATTGGTGTAGTCGTCAATGATTTAACCAATACCTTTTTTGTCGAGTTATTGATTGGTGCGGAGAGAAAACTTTTAGAATCAAACTTTACCACTTTGCTTGCACATACAGCCGAAGATCATGCTTTACAACAGCAAGTTATTGTCACTATGCGTGAACATAAAATTGCGGGTTTGATTATTTGTCCTACTTTCGATACCTCGCCTGAATTAATCTCGATGTTAAAAAAATGGGGGGTGCCTTTTGTTATGGTAATGCGCTCTTTGGAAGGAGAGATCTGTGATTTTGTGGGTGCAGATAATCGACTTGGTATCCAACTTTTAACTCAACATTTAATCGATTTAGGACATAAAGAAATCGGATTTATTGGTCGCCATACGGGTTATTCAGTCAGTTTAGAGCGCTTGCAAGGGTTTAAAGATTGTTTGGAAAAAAATGGATTAACTTGTAATGAGCAATGGATCATTGATGGACCAATTAGTCGTGAAGGTGGGAAATTAGGTATTGCTCAATTACTTGATTTAGAGCATAAACCTTCAGCCGTAATTTGTTACAACGATTTGATCGCAATCGGTGTTTTAAGCGAATTGGATCGACGTGGTTTAAAAGCTGGTAGAGATATTGCTGTCGTGGGTGGAGATGGAATTTCAGAATCAGAATATTGTAGTCCTCCATTGACTACCGTTGCTCATCAACCAGAAAAACTCGGTGAAATCGCGAGTGAATTATTGTTAACTCGAATTAAAAAACCAGAGGCACCTCCTTTAAAGTTTTTGCTGAAACCAAAGCTAATTGTACGTGAGTCTTGTGGCAGTCAAAAACAACCGTCTGAGCATAAGACCAATTAAATATAAAGCACTTAACACCCTGCATAGATCTGATATAAATATCGTGATTTATTGTTTTTGTTTAAAAAAATTAAAGATCAAGGCTTAAATACTTCTATAAATTAATATTGACAGATTAAATTTGTATATCTATATTTTTTGGAACGTTCCAATTTGTCATGGAACGTTCCATTGTTAGAAATTCGATATCAGAAATTGAATATTAGAAATGAAAATTGCATTTGTAATATCGAGATATTGATGAAGCATAAAAATTGATTAAAAAGGAATTTTAATGAAAAAATTAATTGGATTGATTGGGATCACCAGTATTTTTAGTAGCTATCCAGCTTATGCAGTAGAATTACACGGTTATTTTCGTACAGGAATAGGGACTAGTGAAAACGGCAATATTCAAGAATGTTTTAAATTAACTGGTGCTCCCACCAAATACCGTTTGGGCAACGAATGTGAACAATATGCGGAGTTTTCTGCCAAGCAGCCTATCGCAAATTTTAAGGATGGTTCACAGCTCAGTATCAATGGAATGATGCAGTTTTATAATGTATATGGACAAGCACTTAAGTTTAGTGGAGACAATGGCTACACACGATTGAATCAAATTTATCTGGATTGGCGTAATCTTGCTGTGCTCAATGGCGGAAATTTTTGGGCTGGACGAAGATATTATAATCGTAATGATAGTCATATGACGGACTTCTTTTACTGGAACCAAAGCGCAACAGGTTTCGGTATAGATAGTTATGATCTGAATGATTACAAAATCAGTTATTCCTTCTCACGAAAAGACAATTTATTTCAAGATGAGATGGCATCCAAGCATGATCTCACTGTAAAAGGGATAAACATCAACCCAGACAATGAGTTACAGCTAGGAGCTTCTTATATTGATCATCAGCAAAACAATGGATGGTCGCTTATTGTTCAGGATATTCAAAAGCATCGTTTCAACGGCAAGAACACGGTTGCTTTGCAATATGGAGAAGGACCTGGAACAGGATTAAGTTATACAGGTGATGTCAATTTAAGTCGAAATAATACAACATTTAGAACGCTTGAAATGTTTGATTGGCAGACAGAGTCGAACCGTTTCAATGGGCAAATGCAAGCAGTCTATCAAAAAAATAATTTTAAGGATTTGCCGAACACGGAATGGATTTCATTGGGTTCAAGAACTTCTTATGTATTGAATGATAAAGTCAAAATTACGGGAGAACTTGGATTTGATCAGATCAAAGATACAGAAAAGAGAAATTTAACTAAGCTTACACTTGCACCAACTTGGGCGTTCAAAGGTACCAAATATTATGATCGACCAGAGCTTCGGGTCTATTACACCTATGCAAATTGGAACAATGCTGAAAGAAAATTAAGGGATCAAATGATGTCAGATAGTGATTTTGTTGCCTCCAATCACGGTTCAAACTTCGGGATTCAATTGGAAAACTGGTGGTAATGCTTGTTTAGCGAATAAAATATCCATTTTGACTGGCATTTCAGTGAATTACTGGAATGCCAGTATTGATGTTGATCTTTAAGACTGCGTTCCCCGATAAGACAAAGCTTCTGTCAAATGCGTACTTTGAATTTGTTCACTTTGTGCTAAATCTGCAATGGTTCTAGAAACTCGTAAAATTCGATGATATGCCCGCGCAGATAAATTTAAACGTTGTTGTGCCATCTCAATCATCTTTTGGGATGTTTCATCCAAAACTACATACTTTTCCAACTGTTTTGGCGATAAAGCGTGATTTAATCCGCCTTGGCGTTGAATTTGAAAATGAAAAGCTTGAAGTACGCGTTCTCGCACTGTTGCTGAATCTTCAACAGGAGTTGTATCTTGTAATTCTTGAGCTTTTAATGGTGGTACATCGATATGTAGATCAATACGATCCAATAAAGGACCTGAGATTCGACTTTGATAACGTTTGATTGATTCAGCTGAGCACTGGCAACGGCTATCTTGATTAAAAGCATAACCACAAGGACATGGATTCATTGCTGCGATGAGTTGAAAGTTTGCTGGAAAGGTAATTTGTCTTGATGCTCTTGAAATGATGATTTCTTTAGACTCAAGGGGTTGCCTTAAAACTTCTAAGACTTTCTTATCAAACTCGGGTAATTCATCCAAGAAAAGTACCCCTAAATGCGCAAGTGTAATTTCTCCGGGTTTCGGGTTCGATCCACCTCCCACCAAGGCAATTGCAGAAGCAGTATGATGAGGTGCTCGAAAAGGTCGCTGCCCAAAGTGATGTTGAGTGTTGGCAATCGAATAAATACTGGCGACTTCGAGATTTTCTTGTGGATTCAATGCAGGCAAAATACTAGGTAAACGTGAAGCTAAAAGTGTTTTACCTGTTCCTGGTGGTCCTTTAAATAAAAGCGAGTGTCCACCTGCAGCGGCAATTTCTAGAGCTCTTCGAGGGCGTAACTGACCTTTTACATCAGCCAAATCAAATTTATATTGTTTGTCCAAAGTAGATTTTTGTGCGGACGTTACTTCAATTTTCTGTGTATTTAAAAAATGATCACAGACTTGTTTTAAATGATGTGCAGCAAATACCTTGAATTCGGGTAATTGTGCGGCTTCATCAGCATTTTCTTGAGGAAGCATCAATTGGTGTTTTGCCAATTGACAAGCCATTGCAATCGTTAATGTGCCTGTAACAGGTCTTAAATGACCATCCAGTGCTAACTCACCAATAAACTCGAAATCGTCTGTGACATTCTCAGGGAGTTGACCTGTCGCAATCAGAATTCCTAATGCAATCGGAAGATCTAAGCGAGAGCCATCTTTAGGAAGGTCTGCAGGTGCCAGATTGATGGTCAAGCGTTTGGTTGGAAACTGAAAACCACTATTGATTATTGCAGAGCGGACACGATCCTTACTTTCACGAACGGCTGCTTCTGCCAAACCAACAATCGTTAAAGAAGGTAGTCCTGCACTAACATGGACCTCTACTTCAATTAAAGGTGCATGCAATCCAAGTAAGCCTCGTGTATAAATTTTGGCTAAAGACATTGTTATTTTCCAAGTTTGCTTTATTTTTAATCATTATTATAATTTTTGCACCACTTTTGTGCAAATTTAGTTTATTTTTTATGCTGAATAAGCACCTCAAGTGCTTTTACTTGCGCTTGTAATTCAGTCAATCTTAAATTGGCATTATTTAGTGCAGTTTTTTGACGCTCGATTTCATCTTTAGAGACAATGTCCATTTTGCTGATAGCTTCGTTCAATAAGGCACGTAGGTTATGTTCGATATCTTTTTTAGGTTGATCGACTTGTTCCAAAATTGCTTGTAGTAATGTTTCAATCATGAGGAATCCAAAATGTTGATATTCTTTGCCTAGTGTAACATCGTGTATGGATTTTTACTTGAGTAATTTTTATTGGTTTATCAAGGCATCAAAGATAAGAAAATCGTGAGTGAATTTTAAAAAAAATGATCATTATTGTGAGTTTTTTCAAGTTGAAACTTCACCTAAGGATATACAATAGGTTATAAAGGCAATACGTGTTGATCAAATTAGCCACCCCAACCGTTAATAAGATTGGCACGAAAATTGAACATAAAACCTTACTGGTGAAATAAGCCGAAGGAAAACAATATGAAGCTCGTAACTGCAATTGTAAAACCGTTTAAATTAGATGACGTGCGTGAAGCCTTGTCTGATATAGGCGTTCAAGGGATTACCGTAACTGAGGTTAAAGGTTTTGGTCGTCAAAAAGGGCATACAGAACTTTACCGTGGTGCTGAATATGTCGTGGATTTTCTCCCAAAAGTGAAAATTGAAATCGCGATCAGTGATGACATGGTAGATTCAGTGATTGAATCTATTACACGTGTTGCGAGCACTGGGAAAATTGGTGACGGAAAAATTTTCGTGACGAATTTAGAGCAAGTGATTCGTATTCGTACAGGTGAAACAGGTCCAGACGCTGTTTAATTTGGCACGAAGATTGCTGGTTATGTTGATGAAGACATAACTCACAAAATTAGGTTGGGGGATACGAATGAAAAAAATGCTATTAGCGCTCAGCCTGTCTGGCGCACTTCTTGGCGGATCAGTTGCGTGGGCAGAAGAAAGCGTAACTGAGCCTGCATCTACCGCTGTTGCATCAGCAAGTGATGTCAGCACAGCGACAACAGATACCACAGCAAGCGTTGCACCTGAGGCAACTGCAACAGTTGCACCTGCACCAGAAGCAGAGAAACCAACACTCAACACAGGCGATACTGCGTGGATTTTAGTGTCTACAGCATTGGTCTTGCTGATGACGATTCCAGGTTTGGCATTGTTTTATGGTGGTATGGTTCGTAAGAAAAACGTACTGGCAACAATGGCACAAAGTTTCACTGCTGCAGCAATTGTAAGTATTGTATGGGTGGTTGTGGGGTACTCACTAGCTTTTGGATCTGGCAATGCTTTTATCGGCGGGTTAGATAAAGCCATGCTGTCTGGCATCACCACAGATGCACTGAGCGGAAGTATCCCTGAAATTCTATTTGTTATTTTCCAAATGACTTTTGCGATTATTACAGTTGCCATTATTAGTGGTTCTGTGGCTGATCGTATGAAGTTCAGCGCTTGGATCAGCTTTATTACCATTTGGGTGATTGTTGTTTATGCTCCGATTGCACATTGGGTATGGGGTGGTGGTTGGTTAATGAATGACGGTGCACTTGATTTTGCAGGTGGTACAGTGGTTCATATCAACTCAGGTGTTGCTGGTTTAGTTGCTGCATATCTACTCGGTAAACGTATGGGCTTAGGCAAAGAGTCTATGGCGCCACATAACTTAACTTTAACTGTATTGGGTGCGAGTCTGGTATGGGTAGGTTGGTTTGGTTTCAATGGTGGTTCAGCTTTAGGTGCTAATGGTTCAGCAGCATATGCTTTGGTGACAACTCAAGTTGCAGCAGCTGCAGCCGCAATCGCTTGGTTAGTGGTTGAGAAGATTGTCCGTGGCAAAGGCTCTGTATTGGGTGCAGCATCAGGTGCGGTTGCAGGTCTTGTGGTGATTACGCCAGCTGCGGGTTTTGTAACCGTCAGTGGTGCATTGATCATGGGCTTGATTGGTGGTGTGGTATGTTTCTGGGGAATCTCTGGTCTTAAACGTATCTTGAAAGCAGATGACTCTTTAGATGCCTTTGGTCTACATGGTGTGGGCGGTATCGTGGGTGCGATTTTAACAGCAGTTTTTGCAAGCTCATTCATTATGGGTGACAAAGCGCCAACCAACATGATGCATCAATTATGGGTTCAAGTAGAGGGTGTATTGGCAACGATTGCTTACTCGGCAGTGGTGACATTCATTCTTCTTAAAATTATCGATGTGGTGATTGGAATCCGTGTTGAAAATGATGATGAACGTATGGGCTTGGATTTAAGCCAACATGGTGAACGCATCGAATAATTAAAATGATGAGAACAATAGCTTTTTAGAATAATAACTATATATAGTATTAAACAGCCCGTGAGGGCTGTTTTTTTTCCATATCTTGCGAAACCCTCAACAAAAACCTGTTTTTTTGCTACACTAGCTGAAATTATGAATTTTGCTTAATTAAACCACTATGCATTGTCCATTTTGTAACGCTGCAGATAGTAAAGTGATCGATTCCCGTTTGGCTGCTGAAGGTAGTCAGATTCGTCGTCGCCGTGAATGTATCAGTTGTGGCGAACGTTTTACCACTTTTGAAAGTTATGAAGTGGTGATGCCACGTGTAACCAAGTCTGATGGTAAAAATGAACCATTTGATGAAGCAAAATTGCGTCGTTCTTTGATGCATGCTTTGCAAAAAAGACCTGTGACTCAAGAGCAAATTGAAACAGTCATTAGTGATATTCAATTACAAATTCGTCGTTTAGGTGAACGTGATGTGCGTTCACGTACCATTGGCGAAATTGTCATGAAATCTTTGTTTGCACTTGATCATGTGGCATATGTGCGTTTTGCTTCGGTTTATCAGGATTTCCAAGATATTGATGCTTTTCGCCATCAAATTGAGCAAATGCAAGCACGTGGTCAAGACCACTGATTTATTTTTCATAGGATTAAATTAGGAATTTTATGTCTGAGTTGGATTCAAACTCTAAGTCTGAAGATGCTGTCAATATCGATCAGGTTTGGATGCAGAAAGCGATTGAGCTCGCCAAGCTTGGACAGTATTCCACACGACCAAATCCAAATGTTGGTTGCGTTATTGTCAAAGATGGAGTCCTCATTGGAGAGGGTTTTCATCCCCAAGCCGGACAACCTCATGCAGAAGTGTTTGCAATGCGTCAAGCTGGAGCGTCTGCAAAAGGCGCAACGGCTTATGTGACTTTGGAGCCTTGTGCACATTATGGTCGTACACCACCTTGTGCAAAAGGTTTGGTTGAAACAGGTGTGGCAAAAGTTATCGTTGCATGTGCAGACCCAAATCCACTTGTCGCAGGTAAAGGTGTAGAGATTTTACGTCAGGCTGGAATTGTTGTTGAAACAGGTGTTTGTGAACAACAAGCCACCCAACTCAACTTAGGTTTCCTAAAAGCAATGGCAACGGGTTTACCTTATGTGCGTTTAAAAGTCGCTTCGAGTCTAGATGGACGCACCGCTATGGCATCAGGTGAATCCAAATGGATTACTGGTGCTGAGTCTCGTCAGGATGTACAACATTGGCGTGCTATTTCAGGTGCAGTGATTACTGGGATTGAGACCATTCTGGCGGATGATCCTCAGCTCAATGTTCGAAGTTTAGCCAATGTGGAACTGGAAAAAGTCGTACAGCCGAAACGTGTCATCTTAGATCGGAAAGGTCGCCTACCGTTGACCGCTCAAGTGCTTAAGCATCCTGAAACAGTGATGGTAATGGGACCATTTCGTCGGGAATTGGCTGAACTTGGCGTGGTGCAATTAGACGTCCAGTCATTAAAAGATTTATTAGGCACTTTAAAAGATTTTCAAA
The DNA here is from genome assembly GCF_056930735.1 of Acinetobacter sp. B-6. Classification (NCBI taxonomy): domain Bacteria; kingdom Pseudomonadati; phylum Pseudomonadota; class Gammaproteobacteria; order Moraxellales; family Moraxellaceae; genus Acinetobacter; species Acinetobacter sp. B-6. Next base: position 67,627 of record NZ_JBXPBY010000014.1, read on the forward strand.
TTTATGATGTGTTGGTTGAAGCTGGTGCAACCTTATCGACTGCATTTTTACAGGAAAAACTGGTTGATGAGTTAATCAGTTATGTTGCTCCGGCTTTTTTAGGGCAATCAGCACGACCAATGTTTAATGCAGAATTTGAAACCATGGCACAACAATTACGTTTTATGCTTAAAGATGTTCATCAATTTGGTGATGATATTCGTTTAAGACTTCTCCCTGCGCAAGAGTCAGTATGAATTCAGAGTTAACATCATCGGTTTATCATAAACGTCGCCATGCTGCGCGTACAACAGATGAATATCTTTTTCATCAGTTGGTTCCTTATTTGGGAAACAAGCGGCGTTTGTTGCACCTGATTCTCGAAGCGCTCGAAATTACTGGAACATTGAATCCTAAAGGTAAACGTGCGCCTATTTTTGCAGATTTTTTTGCAGGTAGCGGAGTCGTTTCACGTTTGGCTCGTCAAAATGGCTATCGTGTGATTGCCAATGATTGGGAGCCTTATAGTCATGCCCTGAACCATGCCATTCTTGCTTGCACCGATGCGCCGGCATTTAAAGAATTGGGTGGCTATCAAAAAGCCATTGATTATTTAAATCGTTTACCTGAAGTCAAAGGTTGGGTGACGCATAATTTATGCCCACGTAATGATGAGATTTATGACCCAGCGCGCGATCGTTTGTTCTTTAAGCGTCGTAATGGTATGCGTATCGATGCAATTCGCCAACAGATTGCGACATGGCAGGCACAAGGCGCTATTGATGATGTTGAAATGAGTGCCTTACTTGCCCCTTTGCTTTACTCAGCCAGTTTTGTCAGTAATACCAGTGGTGTATTTAAAAGTTTTCATCATGGCTGGGGCGGAAAGACTCAAACGGCATTAGAACGAATTGAATCACTGTTGTGGTTAACACCAAGCCGTTTTAGTGAGGTGGGTGACAATAAGCAAAAAACACCAATGGCGGAAATGTGGTGCGTGGATGCACAGCATTTGGCAAACCAGATGAGCGGTTTTGAAGTGGATGTGGCGTATTTAGATCCTCCTTATAACCAACATGCTTACAGCAGTAATTATCATGTACTCAATTCATTGACCCTTTGGGATCAAGTCGATCTACCTACACCAGACACCAAAGGTTTTAAAAGTGGAATTGATCGCGCATGGCGAAAAGAGCGTCCAAGCCCATATAACTCGTCCAAGCATGCACAAGAAGCTTATGAGAGCCTGTTGGAAACCATTAATGCACGTTATATTCTCACCAGTTACTCCACTGATGGAAATATTGAAGCCAAAGATTTATTGGCGGCAAATCTAAAACGTGGCAAAGTTACCTTGTTGACACAGGATGTTCCGCGTTATCGCGTGAGTAAACAACGTCAGTCAGAGCGTGCTCGTGTACTTGAGTTTATTGTCATTACCGATACGCATGCCAAGTCTGGACCACCTTTGCGTCAGCTTTTGGGGCAACTTTACCATTTTGCTGAGTTGGGTGGTGTGGATACATCGGGTGTGAGTACACAACTGGCTTTATGGTAATCTTGTTATCCTCGTCTTTAAATTAAAGCTGGGGATATGGTAATCAACACAATAGATATTCATCAGCCCTCAGATTGAGGCAGTAGGTCGTAGTATGTTCACAGGCATTGTTGAAAGTTTAGGTAAAGTTGACAGCTTACAAAGCGTAGGTGGTGATGTGCGCTTGCGTATTCAGACTGACCTAGATATGTCTGATGTACATTTGGGTGATTCTATTGCTACCAATGGCATTTGCTTAACGGTGATTGACTGGGGAGACAATTGGTATGCTGCCGATGTTTCTCGTGAAAGTCTGAATCGTTCAACTTTGGCAAGTTGGAACGTTGGACAAGTGGTGAATGTTGAAAAAGCAATGTTGCCAACCACACGCTTTGGCGGTCATATTGTCAGTGGGCATGTCGATGCAGTGGGTGAAATTACCGTAGTTCGTTCAGATGCACGTTCGCTATATTTTGAGGTAACTGCACCTGTTGAAATCGCTAAATATTTGGCTGAAAAAGGTTCGATCACTGTAGATGGAATTAGCTTAACCATCAATCATTTACGTGGCAATATTCTCAGTCTCAATTTGATTCCACATACTGCTGAACGTACCAATATTGGAACATGGAAAGTGGGCGCCAAGGTAAACTTGGAAGTTGATGTATTGGCACGTTATATCGAACGTTTACTGCTCGGTGATAAAGCCGCTGAGGTTAAAGCTGAATCAAAACTGAGCATGGAATTTCTCGCTAAGAATGGTTTTTTAAAATAACTCAAATAGACGCTAAGATCGAAAAAGCCTAATTAATTTAGGCTTTTTAATATTTACATGGTTAAATTAGACTAATATATTGTGGATACTTCTTTGAAGAGAGCTGAGTATTGCTTGATTTTTTATTGCATTTAGAACAATTATTGCCCACTTTCTTAGAAAATTATGGGCTATGGATTTATGCCATTTTGTTTTTGATTATTTTTGCAGAAACTGGCTCAATCTTTATGTTTTTTCTCCCAGGTGATAGCTTATTGATCGCTGTTGGTGCCCTATGCTCGACTGCTGAATCGGTTCATCTTCATTATATGGGGGTGTTGCTGATCATTGCTTCTATTTTAGGTTATATCGTCAACTACTATACAGGGCGGGCTTTAGGCTTTAAGTATTTTCATGCGCATTCACGTTGGTTTAAGCCTGAATATATTAAAAAGACCAATCATTATTTTGAGCGTCATGGGGGTAAAACGATTCTTGTTGCACGTTTTGTACCTTTTGTTCGTTCGTTCGCTCCATTCGCAGCAGGTGCAGGACATATGAAAATGCCTGTATTCATGCTGTATAACGTGTTGGGTGGCTGGATTTGGATTGCGCTGTTGTTGGGTGCAGGTTATGGGGCAGGTAATCTACTGTCGCTATTGATCGATTCATTCTAAACACATTGAGAATAGATACCAATCAGCCGAATGTTGGGTACAACATTCGGCTGATTGGTATCTATCATATGATCGCAGGTTATCATCGAAGAAATTTAAAAAAAAGCCATCGCAATAAATCAGAATAATATGACGATATTTTTACGCACTGACACAAAAAAAACTTCAGAAACTGCAAACATAAAAAGCTTTCAAATCGCCAAAGTGCTAACATTTTGCAAGTTTTAAAATCTTAATGCTGGTGGGAAAAAATGTTGATACAACGTGGTGGTTTAAAAGTTGTGGCTGGGCTTGGAATTTCAGGCGTTTCAGCTGTAAATTTTCTGCATGAAAATGGCTACCGTGTTGCAGTCACTGATTCACGTCAACTCCCACCAGGACACGATCAAATTCCAGCAACAGTGCAAACCAGTTTTGGTAAATTGGACCAAGATTTGCTGTTGCAAGCGGAAGAAATTGTCATTAGCCCGGGATTGGATATTAAACTGCCAGAGATTCAAGCGGCGATCGCCAAAGGGATTCCAGTCGTCAGTGAGATTCAGATTTTGCGTCGTGCAACAGATAAACCAATTGTTGCCATTACTGGCTCAAATGCCAAGAGTACGGTAACGACCTTAATAGGTTTAATGGCGCAGGATGCAGGCGTAAAAGTTGCTGTTGGAGGCAATCTTGGACGCCCAGCCTTGGATCTAACGCGTGATGATCCTGATGTCTATATTCTTGAACTGTCGAGCTTCCAGCTTGAAACCACTTCAAATTTAAATGCTGAAGTTGCTGTGGTGTTAAATATGAGTGAAGACCATTTGGATCGTCATGGTGATATGGCGGGTTATCATGCGGCGAAACATCGTATTTTCCAAGGTGTGAAAAAAGTGGTGTTTAACCGTGATGACTCACTCACTCGTCCGTTGGTTCCAGATGTAACCCCAATGCAAAGCTTTGGTCTCAATGCACCTGATTTAAGACAATACGGTATTCTCAGAGAAGACAATGGTACGATCTGGTTAGCGCGTGGTCGTGAACGATTGCTGAAAAGTTCGGAGATGTACATCCAAGGTACGCATAATGTTGCGAATGCTTTGGCATGTTTGGCTTTAGGTGAAGCGATTGGTCTACCGATAGACAAGATGTTGGAAACACTCAAGACCTTCAAGGGTTTAGAGCATCGTTGTGAATTCGTTAAAGAAGTGGCGGGTGTTCGCTATTATAATGATTCTAAAGGGACCAATATTGGAGCAACTTTGGCTGCTTTAGATGGTTTAGGTGCTGCAATTGAAGCGCAAGGTGGCAAAGTGGCGATTATTCTAGGTGGTCAAGGCAAAGGGCAAGATTTTACTGCTTTACGCCAGTCCTTAGAAAAATATGCCAAACTGGCGGTACTGATCGGTGAAGATCGACCTGTGATCGAAAAAGCAATTCAAGGCACAACTGAGCTATTGCATGCTGAAACGCTACAGGAAGCTGTGGCGCTGTGTCAGCAACATACGCAAGCACAGGATGTGGTGTTATTATCACCAGCATGTGCAAGTTTTGATATGTTTACAGGTTATCCGCAACGCGGTCATCGCTTTGTTGAATATGTAAATGCGCTAAACTAAAAGAATCATAAGGAAAATAAAGTATGGCTGGGTTAGCTCAGACGACAATAAGTAAACTTCATCAAACGTATGAACGTTGGATGCCAAAATTGCCCGCAGAAATTACCCCACGTAATGTATTGTTGTTTTGTGTCATCTCACTATTGTGTATCGGTACCGTGATGGTTGCTTCAGCGTCAATGCCGTATGCGGAGCGGATGCATGAAAATGAATTCCATTATGTCATTCGTCATGCGATTTCAATTGTGGTGGCTTTTCTAGCCGCTGTAGTGACCTATAGGATTTCGCTGAATCTGTGGTTTAAAAACACCTTTCCTTTGTGGTTGATCACTATTCTACTGTTACTTGCAGTTTTAGTGGTGGGAACAGAGGTAAACGGTTCTACACGTTGGATTCGTGTCGGCGGCTTCACCTTGCAGGCGACAGAAGTTGCCAAGGTGATGATGGCAATTTTTACTGCTGATTATGTGGTTCGTCGTGCTGAAGAGGTTCGAAACAATATTAAAGGCTTGGTTCGACTCGGTGTCGTAATGTTACTGACGGTAGGGTTAATTATTGCAGAGCCTGATCTCGGGGCAACAGTGGTGATTGCGGTATCGATGTTAGGGGTGTTTTTCCTTGCTGGTGCGCCGATGATTCAGTTTGGTTTCGCTTTTGGTGCCATTCTGGTTGCGTTTGTTTCCTTGATTGTATTCGAACCTTACCGTTATGAGCGTTTGATGTCATTCTCTAACCCATGGGCTGACCCTTTAGGTTCGGGTTATCAATTGTCCAATGCCTTGATGGCATTTGGGCGAGGTGAGTGGTTTGGAGTCGGTTTAGGGCACAGTATTCAAAAGATGTCTTATTTACCTGAGGCGCATACAGACTTTATGTTGGCGATCTTGGGTGAAGAGTTTGGTTTCTTTGGGATTGCGACGGTGTTGTTGCTTTCATTTGTGATGCTGATTTGTTGTATTCGAATTGGTCAGCGCGCTTTAAATCATCAGTATTTACGTGCCGGCTATTTAGCTTACGGAATTAGTATTATTTTCTTACTGCAAATTCTGGTCAATGCAGGCATGAATATGGGCATGTTGCCGACCAAAGGTTTGACCCTGCCATTTATTAGTTATGGGGGTTCATCTTTGATTATGTGTGCAGTCATGATCAGTTTGATTTTAAAAATTGATGCAACAACCAAAGAAGCCAACCCAGCAAGGGAAGAATCGAGTTTTTAGAATTTTCCTTAGCTTGAATACTTCAAAAGCCATTTGTGATCAAATGGCTTTTTTGTGAGATGTGCTGTGAACTTATAGCATTTTTATTGTTGATATAAGCACTGTGATTATTGATAAATGCCGGTTAAATGGATGCCTTGGGGGATACGTGAAATATCCCATTGTTGCACAGCTTGAGCCAACATATGTGCAGGCTGATCTAAGTCTACAGGTGCCTGACCCAATGCAAGAATTGCCTGTGAAAGTAGGGGCACTGCATTTTCAATATTTAGTGCATGAGCAAGATTTTGCTTTGAGAGCTTTTGACCTTGTTCATTCATGGCGAGCGGAAGGTGCATATACTCAATTGCTGGATAGCCAAGAAGCTGCCCTAGCCATATTTGACGTTCAGTATTATCCAATAAGTCTGAACCACGTACGATATGGTTAATTCCTTGTAAATAGTCATCTACAACGACTGCCAATTGATAGTTGATGATGCCGTCACGGCGCTTAAGGACAAAGTCACCAAGATCATGTTGTAAGTTAGAGCAATGTAGCCCTTGCAAACGATCATGGAAGCAAATGTTTTGATCTGTGACTTTTACACGAATGGCTTGATCTTTAAACTCAAGCTGTTTATCTCGACATGTGCCTGTATAGATATGGTTTGAACCGAGAATCTTTCGAGTACACGCACAAGCATATACCCAATTGTGTTGTTTGAGCTGGTCGATAACAGATTCATAAATTGCAATGCGTTGTCTTTGATAAATGATTTCAACATCAGATTCAAATCCAAAAGCATCTAAACATTGTAAGATGTGTTGTTCGCTATCGGGATAGATGCGAGGAATATCCGTATCTTCTATACGGACGATCCATTGCCCTGTATGTGCTTTTGCATCGCAATAACTGGCAACAGCAGTAATTAATGAACCGAAGTGTAGAGGACCTGTGGGCGAAGGTGCAAATCGTCCTTTATATTGGTCATGCTTCCCCCCTTCCTTAACATCAGGAAGGGTCGGGGAGGAATGTGCAGACACAGTGTTTAACCGTTGTTTTGCTTCTCTTTGATCTCTGCAAGTGTTTTACAGTCGATACATAAAGTTGCAGTAGGACGTGCTTCTAAACGACGTAAACCGATTTCGATACCACACGTTTCACAGAAACCATAGTCATCATTTTTAATGGCTTCGATAGACTGTTCGATTTTGCGAATCAATTTACGTTCACGATCACGAGTACGTAATTCAATTGCAAACTCTTCTTCCTGTGTTGCACGATCGTTTACATCAGGTAAAGAAGAAGATTCGTCTTGCATCGTGTTTAAAGTGCGATCCACTTCCGACATTAACTCTGCCTTCCAAGCCAGCAAAATTTGACGGAAATGTTCGAGCTGCCCCTCAGACATATATTCTTCATTTTTCTTTGGCTGATAAGGCTCGATACCGAATAGACTTGCTGTAGTACCGTTTTCATTGGTCTTTGGCTTGGCTTTGCGTACACGCTTTGCAGACTTGTCATCCGTCAATGCTGTTTGCTCATCCAAGACTTGATTTTGGTTGTCATTCGCCATAAAGGGCATTCCTCATCATATACGTACTATCTATACGCAAAAAATATGGTGATATGCAAGTATTTTTATCACTACCAACAGAATGAATCTATCGGGGGCGTCATCATATAGATTTTTTTACAAAGATGAAAGTCATCTCGCCCTGACTTCGACTTTCTGCATATCTTGTTGGACGAATAACTTAATGGAAAAAAAACAAAATGAAAAGCTAGTAACCTGAAATTTCTTCATTAATTGTAACATTGAAGTGGTCAAGTCGATGTACAAAGGTCTCAAACTCACCATTGGCTTTTAAATGTAAGCAACGGTAACCAGGTGCAATTGGGTCAAATGAAAACTCTTGGCTAAGTGGTTTAAATTGGACACAGGTGGCTGGTGTAGAAATAAACTGTACGCCATTCCACTCGTTATAAGACTCTTGATGTACATGCCCATGTAATAATAGCTTGATATTGTTAAATGGTTCGAGCACTGCTTTTAATTCATCGGCATTTTTTAATTTGTGTTGATCTAGCCATTTTGAGTGCATTTCAAAAGGATTGTGATGACAGGCAACAATCACAAATTTGTCTCGAAGTTGCTCTAAGCGTTGTTTTAGGCGAACCAATTGTTCAGGTTGAATCTTTCCATCTGTACGCCCACTCACTGTACTGTTAAGCAGAATAATGCACCATTGATCAAGCTCAATCACTGTGGGTTCTGGTTCAGGTACATGAAAGGGGAAAAAGCTCAGATTGTCATGATTTCCTGGGATATGATAAAAATCAATGCCAAAGCCCCGCATATAATTTAAATAGCGTGCATAGGTTTCCGGATAAGCTGCTTGGGCCAAATCCCCAGTATGTAGAATCAAATCAGCATTTGGAAAGCGCTGCTGAACATCTTCCATAACGGCATGAAAGCTTTCCTCAGGGTTGATCCCGACAAACTTTGCATCAGGCTTATCCATTAAGTGTGTATCTGTGATCTGTATGATCACTTTATCTTTATCGGTTTGCTGCAATATCTTTGATTGCATGTCTTTCCCCTAGACATTTTCAAGTGTACGCAAGTGCTGTTGTAGCCATTGTAAAGCCATTATCACTGGTGCATTTTTTAAACGATTACTTTGTAATAATATACTAAGATCTGCATAGTCGATGATATGAAGTTGAATATTTTCACCTTCATCGGGCATTCCAAAAATACCGCCTTCGGCAGGCAACTCCGCTTGAGCAGTATAAAGATGAAAAATTTCATCACATGCGCCAGCCGATGGATAGAAACTAAAAAGAGCTTCAATATGTTCAAGCTCACAGCCAGATTCTTCAAGACTTTCTCTTCGAATACAGGTTTCTGGAGATTCATCACCATCCAATACCCCTGCAATAATTTCTAATTGCCAAGGTGAAATCGGGTCATCAATTGCACCAACGCGAAATTGTTCAATCAGTGCGAATTTTTGTTGTTGATCATTATAAATCAAAACACCCGCGGCTTCTTTGCGACGAACTAACTCACGTTGGATGTTTGATGTATATTCGGTTTGGTTAAATAATCGGTGCTGCAAGCTGACTTTTTCGACTTGAACAAAGCCCTGAAAAGCATATTCTCGAGATTGAATTTTTACATCGTTATGGGTGTAAGTTGCTTGCTGAATGATGTTCATGTGTGTAGTTAGGATGAAACATATTCACTTCATCCTAACTGAGAAATAGGCAAAGGCAAAAGTTTTTTTTAACTTTACACTTTGTGGTACAACTTTTGTCCTTGCTCATGATAGACAGATTTCATGGTTTTAAGACCATCCTCTATCACCGTTTGGCTTGAAGTCGCTTGCTCAGCATGTTGCTGATTTTGTGCGTAGTCACGAACATTTTGGGTGATTTTCATCGAACAAAACTTCGGTCCGCACATGGAGCAGAAATGCGCTGATTTATGTGCTTCTTTCGGCATAGTTTCATCATGCATAGAGCGAGCGGTATCAGGGTCCAAACTCAGATTGAATTGATCCTCCCAGCGGAATTCAAAACGTGCTTTAGAGAGCGCATTGTCGCGTACCTGTGCGCCTGGATGACCTTTAGCTAAATCTGCTGCATGTGCGGCGATTTTGTACGTGATGATGCCGTCTTTAACATCTTTTTTGTTGGGTAATCCCAAATGCTCTTTTGGTGTGACATAACACAGCATTGCTGTACCATACCAACCAATCATTGCCGCGCCTATCGCAGAGGTAATGTGGTCATAACCAGGTGCAATATCCGTTGTCAGTGGTCCAAGTGTATAGAATGGTGCTTCCTGACAAACTTCAAGTTGCAAGTCCATATTTTCTTTGACCATATGCATTGGAACATGCCCTGGACCTTCAATCATCACTTGAACATCATGTTGCCATGCACGATGGGTGAGTTCACCCAAGGTGCGTAATTCTGAAAATTGTGCTTCATCATTGGCATCTTGGATACAGCCTGGACGTAAACCATCACCTAGACTGAACGAGACATCATAGGCTTTCATGATTTCACAGATTTCATCGAAATGCGTATAAAGGAAATTTTCTTCATGATGCGCCAAACACCATTGCGCCATAATTGAGCCACCACGTGACACAATCCCCGTCAAACGATTTGCGGTTAATGGAACATAGCGCAATAACACACCTGCATGAATAGTAAAGTAGTCCACGCCTTGTTCAGCTTGTTCGATCAAGGTGTCTTTAAAGATTTCCCATGTCAGGTCTTCTGCAACCCCATCGACTTTCTCAAGTGCTTGATAAATCGGAACAGTACCAATTGGCACAGGAGAGTTGCGAATAATCCATTCACGTGTTTCATGAATATTTTTACCCGTCGACAGATCCATAATGGTATCTGCGCCCCAACGCGTTGCCCATGTCATTTTTGCAACTTCTTCATCAATCGATGAACCCAGTGCAGAGTTACCAATATTGGCATTGATCTTAACTAAGAAATTACGTCCGATAATCATCGGTTCACATTCTGGATGGTTAATATTTGCAGGGATGATGGCGCGACCTTCAGCGACTTCTTTGCGCACAAATTCAGGCGTGATTTCCATCAGATTATGTGCACCAAAATTTTGTCCTGCATGTTGACGCATATCGACGCCTTCACGTTGACGTTGATTTTCACGAATCGCAATATATTCCATTTCAGGGGTGATAATTCCTTGCTTGGCATAATGCATTTGGCTGACATTATGTCCTGCTTTGGCGCGACGAGGCTTTTGAATATGTGCAAAACGGATTTCAGCTGTACGAATATCTTTGAGGCGCTCTTGTCCGAACTTAGAAGTTAGGGTGTTTAAGCGTTCAGTGTCGTTACGTTCAGCAATCCATGTTTCACGAACATTGGGCAAACCTTGATTGAGGTCGATCTTGACATTCGGGTCGGTATAAACCCCTGATGTGTCATAAACCATCACTGGTGGATTTTTTTCCCCACCTAAACCTGTAGGGGTATCGGTGAGTTCAATTTCACGCATCGGAACCTGAATGTCAGGGCGTGAACCTTGAATATAGACTTTTTTAGACGCGGGTAAAATTCGAGTGAGATCTTTGGCTTCTTGCTCATGTTGAGCCAATTGATCAGCAGGGGATAGATTCGTTAATTGGTTCATTACAATGATCCTTATGAATGACATCAACGAATCAAGCACGACCAAAAACGGTGGCAAATTTAGTCTATTTGATGCAGCACAATGACCAAGAGCATGATGCTGTATTTCTAAAAAAATAGATAAACTTTGGGCTGTCAGTTTTTAGATGCTTGATTCCTACGCAGGTCTTAACCTGATCAGGTTCAACGGTACTTTAGTTTAAGTTTTGGCAAGGAGATGCAAAACTGACTAAATCTCAGCGAGGAATTACTCGCGCTCCGTCAAGCGATGTTTAAATATTAGCATGTTCTCATCGGGAATGTGATGACATGCTCCTATCAAATTTAATTATTTTTTTGAGCAAGAATCTCTTCAACCTGCTTTCTTATTTTTTGTTCAAATGCTGTACGTTGCTCTTGAATGCTTTGTTGTTCAGGGGTTTCATCTTGAGTATTTTCTCTAGATGGCTTTGGCATTTGTTGCCAAAGCGTTTCACTCTTATTGATCAAATTTAGGAAGCTTTGTGCAGTCTGACGGCTTGCCGTTTGGCTTTTGGCAACTTTCTCAATGGCTTTCATGGCTTCTTCATCTGCAATTTTGTCATCATCAAACCATAGGGTACGGGTATTGTCATCGCCTTGAAAAAGAGCACGACGATATTGTTCAATATTTTCTGAAACTTGAGGTTTATAATGGTTTTTAGGATAGTCTTTATTGAATTTTTCCCAAAATAATAAGCGGTTGGCGACTTCATCAAAACTAATTGCCAATCCAGCATCCAGTATATAGTTTGCTCCTGTATACTCTTTACGGATTTGTTTAAAATAAACTTGATCTGATTTTTCTAAAGAGGGTGCAAAAATATCGAGATCATATTGTGGATTTCGGGTAAACGTATATTCACCTTCACCCACATAAAATTTTTCTAAATATAAGTCTTTTGCATGATCTACCAAGTATTTCTCACTCGGTTTTAACTTTTTATATAGTTCTTGTTTTTGTTTTGCTGTCATAGACTGACCTTCTGCAAGAGAATCAGTCAAATATTGGAATACTTGAGGTGAAGCATCCATCGCAAGTTTCTGATAAATGTCTTCAGATTTTGCTTGCCATTGATAACGAGTTTTTAAGGGTACAGTTGATAAACAGTTTCTAAACCATTGATTGAGATCATGCAAATCCTCAGCAACCACTGTTTTTTCTAACTTTTGAATACTTGAATCGATTTGGCTACAATCTTGAGCAGGTCCTTTAGGACGAGAGGCTTGAGTGGCATCAATCTCAGATGTAGATGTTTTAACGGCTTCAGTTTTTTGATTATTTTCATGTTTTTGACAAGCACTGAGCAAGGTAAAAATAAAAATAGCAGCAAATGGAACACTTTTTTGTAGAAAGTTCATGGTATGACAATTGTTGTGAGTTTTTTGAATAGTGAAAGGATAATAAAAATTGAGCTGAAAAGAAATCTATGTATTAGAACAAATTGCATCACTAAAGCAGTCTTTTTTGACATGTTTAAAATCAATTGGACTTAAATTTAAATATTGATTGAGTTGAGAAAGTGCCAATAATTGAGGGCGATTTTCTAATTTTAAGCGTTCTTTTTCACTGATTTGAATTTTTTGTTGGCGTTGTTCAGGCGTCATTTGTACGAATTGTATAAATTTCTTGGCTTGGACTGAAAGCTCCCCTTCATTTGTTTTAGACAAATGTTCGATGACCAACCAACTTGAGGCATCTATATCATTTTGATTTTCAAAATTCATCGAAATGGGCGAGCCTTCTGTACCTAAAAATAACAAGCTGCTGTAAGCATTTTTTAAAAAGCGCGCGTCATGTAGAAAAATGGTATTTGGATACGTCACAAGATATTCTTGCCAAAATTTAGCGCGCTTGGCAATTTCATCAGGCTCAAGGTTCAATTTATTATTTTTGAAAAGCGGTTGCGCATTTTGCTCTGCCAGATTTTCGATAAATACTTGTTCAGGTGCTTGCAGATAAGGTGCAAAAACTTTTGCCAAATACTGCGGGCTTCGGCGATAGTTGATTGCATCCTCAGTCTGGTCTGTTAACTCAATATAAGCCTGTCCTTTATGGCGCAATAAATATTGATCGCGCAAATTGAGTTGTTCAAATTTATTCTGCTGAATGGTTGGATATGCTGCCTGATCTAACACATAGGTTTCAAATGCTTGCTGTTGTTCGGATGTTCGATCTATTTGTAGAAATTGTTGGTACATCTTTTTGGATTGATGCATGAGTTCCATTTGTTCTGCAGATTTTAACAAAGGTAAGCACATGCGAATGTCTTGATTCACTTGTTCAATCGCTAAAGTTGTTCTTTGCGGATTAATTGCCAACATTTCATTTTTTAGATTTTGACAAATTTGCGTTAGATCAGGAACAGGATTTTCTGTTTTTGGTGCTTCCTTTGACTCTTGTACGATATCCGTTGTTGGTTTTTGACACGCGACCACTACCAAGCCACTCAAAACTACGAGTATGCTCGAAATGAGATAATGAATAGGGTTGCGAGGAAATTTCATTAGACCGATATAACAAGGAAGCTCAATGTGGTACTTTGCTATTGTCGCTGAATCAAAGCTAAATAAATGAAATATTTTGTAGTTTTGTGATAATGAAACGTTACGATTTTAACGGAAATGGCAAATTCTTTCATGGCTATGCAGCGTTCATTTATTGAATAATTTGCCTAAAAATAAGCCTGCGGTTTATCTTAAATTAAATGTCAGTATATATAAATTATATAAAGTGAGTGCTATGATTTGAGCTAAATCTTGAAGATGAAAAATCAACATTGCTTCAATGAAAGTTCATCTAAAAGAAAAATACTTGTCATAAAATGTTCATCATTGCTATGGTTTAATATTAAGTCTAAAAAGTCGCATTTGTTGCCTGTGGAGTATCAAACTTTGAGCCCAAGTAATCCTGTATTAAACCATCACATTTCTTCACAATTCAATGAAGATCTACAGGATGTAAATACCAAATTTATGACCATGGGTGGTTTAGTAGAGCAACAAGTGGCAAATGCGGTGCATGCTTTGTTAGATACCAATGCCAATATGGCAATAGATGTGCAGTTTCAAGACAATACCGTCAACCGTTATGAACGTGAAATCGATGAAGCACTGACCTTGATTTTGGCACGTCGTCATCCCGCGGCAATTGATTTGCGCATGGTGATTGCGATGAGTAAGGCAAACACGGATTTAGAGCGGATTGGCGATGAGGCCGCAAAAATCGCCCGTATTGCACAGACATTGTGCGAAGAAGGTGAGTCACCTCGTGGCTATATGGAAACACGCCATATTGGCAATCAAGTTCGTGTCATGATTCATGATGCTTTGGATGCTTTTGCCCGTGTCGATGCTGAACAAGCATTAAAAGTTTTGTTGGCAGATGCAGATATTGACCGTGAGTATCAGTCGGCAACACGTACACTCATGACGTATATGATTGAAGATCCTCGACATATTAGTCGTGTTATTAATGTGATGTGGGTATTGCGCTCATTGGAGCGTATTGGTGATCATGCACGTAATATTTCAGAACAAGTCATTTATATGGCGAAAGGTTTTGATGTGCGTCATACCAACATTGAAGAAATTGAACAAAAAGTTCAAGGCAAATAATTTAACGTACCCTAAAGACTTAAACAAAAAGACCTGGATTATTCAGGTCTTTTTGTTGGGGCATCGGTTTTGAAAAAACGTCAACTCAACGAATTAAACTTGTGCCAAGGCTTGCTCTAAATCTGCAATCAAATCATCAATATGTTCAATGCCTACAGATAAGCGAACCATATCAATACTGACCCCAGCCGCTTTTAATTCTTCTTCATTGAGTTGGCGATGAGTCGTGGTTGCTGGATGACATGCCAAGCTTTTGGCATCACCAATGTTGACTAAACGAGTAAAGAGTTGTAGGGCATCAATAAAACGAGTTCCACCTTCACGACCATCTTGTACTCCAAAAGATAAGATGGCAGATGGTTTACCTTTGACATATTTTTGAGCTAAGGCTTGTTGTGGATGGTCTTTTAAACCGGCATAGTTGACCCATTGCACTTTAGGATGTGCTTGTAAGTATTCTGCAACTTTTTGTGCATTCTCGGTATGACGTTCCATACGTAAACTGAGCGTTTCTAAGCCCTGTAAAATAAGGAATACACTGAGTGGGCTAATCGCAGCACCAGTGTTACGTAAAGGCACAACACGCGCTCGCGCTATATATGCGGCTTCACCTAAGGCTTCTACATAATTCACACCATGATAACTTGGATCAGGTGTATTTAAGACTTTAAAACGTTCAGGATATTTACCCCAAGGGAATTTTCCACTGTCTACAATGGCGCCGCCAATGGAGTTGCCATGACCACCAATGTATTTCGTCAAAGAATGTACGACAATATCAGCACCATGTTCAAAAGGCTTGAGTAAGGCAGGGGTAGCAACAGTATTATCAACAATGACAGGAACGCCGTATTCGTGCGCGATTTTGGCAATTGCCTCAAGATCGATAATATTGCCCAATGGGTTGCCGATTGATTCAACAAAGACCAGTTTGGTTTTTTCATCAATCAGGTTGCGCAGTGCTTCAGGATTTTGATAATCAAAAAAACGTACTTCAATGCCTTGTTTCGGCAAAGTATGTGCAAATAAATTGTATGTTCCACCATATAGCGTCGATACAGATGCAATATTATCGCCAGCTTCGGTAATGGTTTGAATCGAATAGGTGATTGCTGACATGCCCGAAGCCAATGCTAAAGCACCGATTCCACCTTCAAGTGCAGCCAGACGTTGTTCAAGCACAGCTGTGGTTGGATTCATGATACGGGTATAAATATTGCCTTGAACTTTGAGATCAAATAGATCTGCACCATGCTGGGTATTATCAAAGGCATAGGATGTCGTTTGATAAATTGGAACAGCAACGGCTTTGGTTGTTGCTTCTGGTTCATAGCCTGCGTGAATGGCAAGTGTTTCGTCTTTATAAGTCATATTTCGTCAACTTTTTATTAAAATTCAATAGAGTGTAACAAATAAATATATGAAGTAAACAAGGGTTTCTATATTTTAAAATCATAAAAAAAGATAAAGACAAAGTCTTAGCGATGTGCCGTTTACACAGAATTGAATATGTAAATACCGAATATCGCTTAATTGAGTCACTGTCATGTTGATGTCACTTGCCGAAATTAGTATTGGAATTTCCATAAAATCAGGCACTAAGTACAATGAATAAAGCACAGATAAGTAAACTGACAATTCGTAAAACCACTTTAACTTTAGTTTTATGTAGTTTATTCGGCTTAACAGCATGTTCAGATGATGATAATAAAGACTCAACCAACAGCAAAACACTTACTCAAAGTATAAGTTTAGCCTTTGGCGATGAGGCTTGTGTGATGGGAGGAACACGTGTTCAAAGCGGGGTAGATAGGAATGGAAATGGTAAACTGGAAGCCAGTGAAGTCACAAAAAATGAGGACAGTTGTAAACCGAATTTATTTGCTCAAGGCGTCGCATTACCATTTACTGTACTCGCACGACATGATGCAAATGGCACGACCATTGATAGTAGCTTTGATATTCGTCAAGGTGGTTTTGGTTCTGATGCCACTGCTCACCCGACAAATAAAAAGCAATTCTATGCTTTGACAGATCGAGGACCAAATGCTGACTTTACTGACAAGCTATATGGTGCAGGTAAAGTGTTTGCAATTCCTAATTATGTTCCCAAAATTGGTTTGTTTGAAATTCAGGACAATGGCACCGTTAAACTAATCAAAACCATTAATTTGAAAGACCGTAATGGTAAAGATATTTCAGGTTTACCCAATACCTCAGCTTTTGGGGGGACGGGAGAAACCCCTTATGATGTGAATGGTAAAGTGATTATTGTAGATCCAACCAAACCGTTTGATGCAGTGAATAATCCCATCAAATTGGATGATTATGGCTTAGATAGTGAAGGGCTAGTTGCACTTCAAGATGGCACGTTTTGGGTCAGTGATGAATATGGTCCACATATTGTACATTTTGATGCCAATGGCAAGGAAATCGGGCGAATTAACCCATTTAAAGCAGATCAACGTAATCAATGGACGCTACCTAATGAATTTAGTTATCGCCGTGCCAATCGAGGAATGGAAGGGCTCACCATTACACCAGATCAAAAAACTTTGGTGGGCATTATGCAGTCGACCATGAGTTTGCCGAATAAAAGTGTCAATAAATCAACATTGACTCGTATAGTGACCATTAACCTTGAGACAGGTAAGGTTGCACAATATCTCTATCAGCAAGAACTTCCTGAGAACTCCAACTCCGGGATTATTGCATTAAGTGCAACACAATTTTTAGTGCTGGAACGGGACGGTCTTTTTTATAAAGACACCACAAAGGTAATTAAAAATGTTTATCGTATTGATTTAACTCAAGCCACCAATTTAGAAGATATTAAAGATCAAAAGGATTTCAAACAGGATGACAAGATCGGTTTAACGATTGCGGGTAAAACACTGGAAGAATTCCAGTTGGAAAAAGGCTGGGATGGTTTAAAAGCATTGAATATTGTTCCAGCACCCAAAACATTGGTACTCGATATGGGCAAAGCGGTGAAATATCCACATGACAAAATAGAAGGCATATGGTTGATTAATAACACCACCTTAGGTGTATTAAACGATGATGATTTAGGATTGTGGAGTAATGCAAAAGGAATGGAGCAAAAATATCTGGATACAGCGCGAACAAGAGTCGATATCAATACCTTATACATCATGGATAAATTGAATTTGAAAGGGCAATAAGCACTTTGAAAGAGCCGTCAAATTGACGGCTCTTTCAATCTTATGTGTTGAATAACAGCAAGCATTAAAATAAAAATGATACTCATACCTTGGTGCAATGTATAGCCACCAGTTTTAGTCCTGTGCAAGCCTTAATTTGGTTGTCATCCAACCAACACATCCAGACCGCATCTACAGTTTATATCGCAATATCAGGCGAACTTTGATTTCATATCTCGTTTGAATAAAACTCAAGGTCGAACTCTTTTGAAGAACGAATCTGAAAAAGCGTGTTTGAAAATATCTCCATCTAATTGGACAAATCTGAACAAAAATAGATAAATTCAGCGTATAATTAACAGCATTTATTTAAGGATTTGTCCGCATTTCATCTGTGGGTTGCCTTGTAAGTTAAAACAAACAATGAATGCTGTGAAACGAAGAAAACCGTAAACATGTTTTTGAGTTTTATCGCGCAGACTGAGTGAATTTGAGTTGCAAGTGGATATAAACAAAACCATGTTTTTGTTTATCAAGTCGCTACAGATGACATTCGAGTAAAGCCTATTCGCATTTTGCGAATTTTTATTCATTATAGAGGAGTCCTACGTGGCCCAATATATTTACACGATGAACCGTGTGTCGAAGATGGTTCCGCCTAAACGCGAAATCTTAAAAGACATCTCTTTATCATTTTTCCCAGGTGCCAAAATTGGTGTGCTTGGTTTAAACGGTGCTGGTAAATCTACTTTGCTCCGTATTATGGCTGGCGTAGATAAAGATTTCTCAGGTGAAGCTCGTGCACAACCAGGTATTAAAATCGGTTATCTAGAGCAAGAACCACCATTAGATCCAAATAAAGATGTCCGTGGTAACGTTGAAGATGGTTTACGTGAGCCATTGGATGCCTTGGCACGCTTAGATGAGGTTTTTGCTGAATACGCAGCAGAAGATGCCGATTTTGACGCACTTGCAAAAGAGCAAGAGAAATTAGAAGCAATCATTCATTCTTGGGATGCCCATAACCTGACCAATCAAATGGATCAGGCAGCCGCTGCATTAAATCTTCCTGCTTGGGATGCAGATGTAACTTTGCTTTCAGGTGGTGAGCGTCGTCGTGTTGCACTATGCCGTTTATTGCTGTCTAAGCCAGATATGTTATTGCTGGACGAACCGACGAACCATTTGGATGCAGAGTCTGTATCTTGGTTAGAACGTTTCTTGAAAGACTTTGCTGGTACAATCGTGGCGATTACCCATGACCGTTATTTCTTGGATAACGTGGCAGAGTGGATTCTTGAGCTTGACCGTGGGCATGGTATTCCATACCAAGGTAACTATTCGTCTTGGTTAGAGCAAAAAAATGCCCGTTTAGAGCAAGAACAAAAGCAAGAAGAATCTTTTGCTAAAGCATTGAAAAAAGAACTTGAATGGGTTCGTTCAAATGCCAAAGGTCAACAAAAGAAAAATAAAGCACGTATGGAGCGTTTTGAAGAGCTTAACTCGCGTGAGTTCCAACAACGTAATGAAACTTCAGAGATTTATATTCCACCTGGTCCACGTCTAGGGAATAAAGTGGTTGAAGTTGAAGGCATCAGTAAATCTTTTGATGGTCGTTTATTGTACGAAAATCTAACCTTTACTGTGCCACCTACAGCGATTGTGGGTATTGTGGGTCCAAACGGGGCAGGTAAAACCACCTTATTCCGTATGATGACAGGTGAGCAGCAACCTGATACAGGTACTGTGACACTGGGTGAGTCTGTTAAAGTCGCCTATGTTGGTCAGATTCGTGACACCTTAGACAACAATAAAACAGTTTGGGAAGAAGTTTCTGGCGGTTTAGATATCTTAAGAATCGGTGAATACGAGATTGCTTCTCGTGCCTATATCGGTCGCTTTAACTTTAAAGGTCAAGATCAGCAAAAACGTGTTGGAGAATTATCTGGTGGTGAACGTAACCGTTTACAACTTGCTAAGATTCTTCAAATGGGCGCAAACGTGATCTTACTGGATGAGCCATCAAACGATTTGGATATCGAAACTTTACGTGCGCTAGAAGATGCGATTTTAGTCTTCCCAGGTACAGTGATGGTGGTATCGCATGACCGTTGGTTCCTCGACCGTATTGCAACGCATATCTTGTCATTTGAAAATGAACAGCCGGAGTTCTACGAAGGTAACTATGCTGAATACGAAGCGTATCGCTTGGCTCGCTTAGGTGATGCAGCTGTGCAGAAGCGTACTAAATACAAAAAAATTGGTGGCTAAACACTGATTTTACAATAAAAAACCAGCTTTTGAGCTGGTTTTTTATTGCAGGTAAGCATGGTGAAGTTGATTTTGCGCTTCGGTATGCCCTTGATTGGCTGCAAGTAACAACCATTTTCTGGCTTTATATTGATCAGGAGACAGCCCCAGTTGACCCTGTAGATAAATCATTCCGAGTTTATATTGTGCTTTACTATAACCTTTCAATGCGGCATGTAAAAAATTCCAAATCGCATTACGCTGATAGGTATAAACGCGCTCATGACGATGTAAATCATAATGCACACTATAGTGATTATTCAGGGCGAGATGTTCATAACTGGTTGCACGATGATAAATATGCATGGACTCAGACATCCCAAATAAGACATGCCGATGTGTATAATCGTATGAATAAGTCATGAGCTGATTAATCCTCCTTATTTATTTTTATTAACTCCATCATCAACTACAAAATTTAAGGCTTATTTCAATCAAGATTAAATGAAATAAAAAGAATATGAAATACCTTAGGTTCATGATTTTTTTTCATAGTAAAAATACTGGAAAAATATAGGAGTTTCAGTAAATAGGGTTAATTCCCTGATTTATATTGAAGGATGGGCTTATTTTAAGACGCTGATATTAAAAATGGAAATGTGACTGTTTTCATTTATTTTATCATTACTGAGTGAATTCTCTATTTAAAAATCATGACAAATAAATTGTAAAATTTTATTTGAAAATAAATATTATTAATTGATTTCTTTATGTTGTTTTAATTTAGACTTAATAAAGGTGATATAAAACCATGAATAACTCATCACTTTAGAATACTTTCATTTTCTTATTCAATAGAGCATTCGAAATAAAATAAGCGCTCAATACAACCTTCTCCCAGTGGAAGAAGGCGTTTTCAGCATGATGCAGTATGTTGATTGAAGTATGAGATTATTTATATAGTTTTTAATCTAGATAAAACGTTATTCATCAAAGACGCATTTCAATCCCTTGTTCTGCGAGATATTGTTTTGCTTCAGGAATCGTATATTGACCAAAATGGAAGATCGAGGCTGCCAATACCGCATCTGCTCCACCTTTTAAAATACCATCTGCAAGGTGTTGTAAATTACCTACGCCACCAGAAGCAATCGTTGGAATGGTGACACGATCATTGATTTGACGCATGAGACCAATGTCATAACCTGCTTTGGTTCCATCAGCATCCATAGACGTAACCAATAGTTCACCTGCACCGTATTCCGCCATTTTTACTGCCCATTCAATGGCATCAATCCCTGTAGGTTTACGTCCACCATGGGTGAAAATTTCCCACTTATTTTCTGCAGTTTTTTTGGCATCAATCGCAACGACAATGCATTGTGCACCAAAGCGCTGAGAGGCTTCTTGTACAAACTCAGGGTTAAACACGGCAGCGGAGTTAATACTGACTTTATCAGCGCCTGCATTTAACAATAGGCGAATATCTTCAACTTTACGTACACCGCCACCGACAGTTAAAGGGACAAATACACTTTCCGCCATACGTTCTACAGTGCGATAAGTCGTATCACGACCATTGGAGGTTGCAGTGATGTCTAAAAAAGTAATTTCATCGGCACCTTGTTCATTATATCGTCGAGCTACTTCTACAGGATCACCTGCGTCACGGATATCAAGAAATTGAACACCTTTCACCACACGACCATTATCTACGTCTAGGCAAGGAATAATACGTTTAGCGAGCATAATTTTTTCCAAAAAATAACAGTCGATGATGAAACTTCGTGACTTAGCTATAGCACCACAATAGCCGAAGCGGTTATTCTATCAAACTTATGTAAGTTTTTTCGCAGGTTTTCTATGTCGGTTTATACCACTTTGAGTTTACAAGAAGTTCAGGTCTTTGCAGCACCTTATGGATTAGAGGTGGTTGAGCTGAACCCAATTCAAGGCGGTATCCAAAATACCAACTATTTTATCATTTGTCGTGATGGAACACAGTTTGTTTTAACCTTATTTGAAAATATGGATGCGCAAGCGGCAGGTGAGTTGATCCCTGTATTAGAGCATTTAGGCGAATATGGGCTGGCTGTCCCTGTACCACTCAAATATGAAGGTCAATCTATTCATACGTTGAAGGATAAACCTGCGCAGATTGCACCACGTATGATCGGCAAACATCCTATGCCATCAAGCATTGCTCAAGTTGAACAGATTGCGATGGCTCAGGCAAAGATGCATATCGCATTAAAAGATTTTCCACTACAGCGCAAAATCGCCCGCGATCATGACTATTGGTACAACGTGGCGAAACAAATCAAACCGACTTTAAGTCCAGCCGATAAAGCGCTACTTGATAATCTCTTGGGGTTGTATCAAGCATTAACACAGATGTATCCAAATAGACCTAAAGGTTGGATTCATTCTGACTTGTTTCGTGACAATACGCTGTTTGAAGGGGACAACCTCAAAGGAATCCTTGATTTTTATGAAATGAATCAAGATGAATTGTTGTTTGATATTGCCATTACATTAAATGATTTTTGTACAGAATATCCTGAAGTTACTTTAAATGAAGCCAAGGCAATGGCATTTTTAAATGCTTATAGTTCAGTTCGTCCACTGACCGAAGATGAAAAGGCATGTCTAGAATTATATTTGGCAATGGCGGCAGGACGCTTTTGGATGATGCGTTTGCAGATTGCACAAATCAATGCTGAATCAGCTCGAACAGGGGATGATATCTTGCAGAAAAATCCACAAGAAATGCGTAATATGTTGATTGAAAGATTGAAATTTGTAACAGCTTAATAAATGTGTGGGATAAAAAATGCGTGATCAAGGTCGTTTAGTTGAGTGGTTTGATGACAAAGGCTATGGCTTTATTCAACCCAATGATGGACTAAAAGAGCGTGTATTCCTGCATATCAAAGACTTTGCGCAAAAAGGTCCACGTCCCATAGTGGGCTGTGCACTTGAATATGTGGTGCAGTTAGATGGACAAGGACGTTATAAAGCCAAGCAAGTGACTTATTTAAAAGCAACTCAAACTGTTCATGCCAAAACAAATCGAACCAGTCAGAATACACTGAATGCCCAAAAAGCCTCCTCATTACAGCCGATGCAAATCATATGTATCGTTTATATAGTGGTTTTGGCAATCTTAAGTATAAGTGGTTTATTAAATGGTATGATTCTGCTTTTTGTCAGTATTATCAATGTCATGACTTATTGGTTCTATTCGCAGGACAAAGAAGCTGCACAAATGAATCAGCGTCGGGTGCCTGAAAATACCTTACATATTTTAGCCTTTTTAGGCGGCTGGCCCGCTGCATGGTTGGCACAACAACGCTTACGACATAAAACACAAAAACAACCTTTTCGAAATATCTATTTCTGTACCATAGTCTTTAATATTTTATTGATTTTATGGTTAATTTCACCTTTAAATGTATTTCACATTTAGTGTGAATTCGCCAAGTTTTAAAAAAGGGCTTGCGATGAGTAATTATGTCGATTCAAACAATAGTAAATCTCTCACCTTAATCTTATACATTCTTTACATTATTGCGATTTTCTCCGCTGGAATTCTAGCAATTGTTGCATTGATTATTAATTACGTAAAATTAGATTCTGTTCGAGGTACGATTTTTGAAAGCCATTTTAAGTGGCAAATCAGAACATTTTGGTGGTACTTGATCTGGACCATCGTTGCATTTATTCCATTTCTTTTTCTCTTTTTCACTATGGATAATGTCAACGCATTTGCAGGTGTAGCACTCGGCGCTACAGTGTTTTGTGGTGTGACTTTATTTCTTTCTTGGATATGGATTGTTTATCGAGCGATTCGAGGGATTATCGTTTTGAATGATGATCAAGCTTTACCGCTATAAACCTGACTAAAAATTGAAAGAATGACTGAAGTAAAAAACAGCGTTTACCTTGAAACGCTGTTTTTTTTTTTATATGGTGTGAGTACTTTTTTGATGTTGTTTTCTGTTTAAAAATCGAGGTCTCCATTCGCTGACGATAACGCCCAAAACCACAAGTAATCCACCAAAAAGTGCAACTAAGGGAAGGCGTTCACCTGCAATTCTGCCAAATAATGCTGCCCATACAGGTTCGCCAGCATAGATCACTGCTGCTTGAGATGGATCAACTGAACGTTGTGCCCAGTTCATGGTCAGTTGCAATATAGAACTGGTCAATCCTAATCCTACAGCCAGTATAAGCAGCTCCCACGAAAAGGCGGGGATATGATGTTCTCCAACGAAGGGCATTGATGCAAAAGATAACACTGAGGCAAAAGCCAACTGAATGACAGTCACTCGCTGAATGTTCACTTTCCCTGCAAAGTAACCAATCAAAATAATTTCCATTGCAATCGCAAAAGAACCGAGTAGGGTTACAATTTGCCCTGTATTGAGATTGATTTGGTTGAAGCCATTGCCTGTTAAGAAAATTAACCCGATAAATGCCAGTAAGACACCTAACCATGTCATCACGTGAGGTCTTTTACGAAAAATCAGCCAAATTAAGATGGGTACCAAAGGGACATACAACGCCGTTAAAAATGCAGACTCACTACTACTGATGGTTTGCATTCCTACGGTTTGTGAGCCATAACCTCCAGCAATCATGCTGCCAATCAGTGCCCCAGCAATAATTTCTTTTAGATGAATGCCTCTGAGATATTTATATGACAATAATCCGACAGCGATGGTTGCCGCTGCAAATCGGCAACCTACGAAGAACATTGGAGAACTATAATTCAAGGCATGATGCACAACGACAAAAGTACCTCCCCAAATCATAGTCATGATGATCAGGGCAATCTGAGGTATTTTCGATTTTAAAAATAAAGCAAAGGGAGAGGATGACATAAAGAACAAGAGGGCAAAAGAAAGCATCGCTATTTTACGCGAAAGCACAGAATTATGCTGAGGTTAAGTTTGGTAATAAATGAGAGGCGATCATTAAATTGTCACCTGAAAGCGTTATACTTTAACTATTAAAATATGCATAAAGAGAAATAAGCCATGGTCATTGAACAAGCTTTATTTCATATTATTGAGGGTCAGCAATCGGCTTTCGAAAAGAAATTTTATGAATTATCCGACATTTTTAGAAATGCACAAGGGTGTGAAAAATTTAAATTGATTCGTGGAATAGAGAATAATCAACAATATATTCTACAAATTCACTGGACTGATTTAAAAGCACACACAGATGTTTTTATGAAAACAGAAGAATTTAAACATTGGTTTAAGGCTTTAAAACCCTTTTTGGCACAAAAAATAGAAATGCAGCATTTTGAAAATACATTAGTTTAGATTTTTGTTGTGATTGAAGGAATAAAAAAGAGAACCTTACGGTTCTCTTTATACAAATTAACTGAAGTTAGAATGCTTGGTCATCCAACAATAATTGAGCTTCACGTAGATTGAGCGTGCCTTCATAGATTGCTCGTCCAGTAATTGCACCTAAAATACCTGGTTGACCTTTTAAGTTGCGTACATCATCTAAGTTAGTAACACCACCTGATGCGATGACAGGAAGACCTGAATATTGTGCAAGATTAACAGTCTGCTCAACATTGACACCTTGCATCATGCCATCACGTGCGATGTCTGTATAAACAATGCTTGATACACCTGCATCAGCAAAACGTTTTGCAAGATCAGTCGCTTTTACATCAGTCACATTTGCCCAGCCATCTGTAGCAACCATACCGTTCATTGCATCAATACCGACGATGATATGACCTGCAAATTTTTGACATGCTTCTTCGACAAACTCAGGGTTTTGAACGGCTTTGGTTCCAATGATCACAAAAGACACACCTGCATCTAGGTAATGCTCAATCGTCTCTAAAGAGCGGATACCACCACCAATTTGAATCGGTAGTTCAGGTTGCGCTTTGGCAATTGCTTCAACCACAGGTTTATGGATTGGTGTACCAGCGAAAGCACCATTTAAATCAACCAGATGTAAACGGCGTGCACCTTCATTTACCCAATGTTGTGCCGTTGCAACTGGATCATCAGAAAATACAGTATCGTCTTCCATACGACCTTGTTTTAAACGTACACATTTACCATCTTTCAGGTCTATTGCAGGGATGATCAGCATGCTTTCGCTCCTTGCCTATTCTCATAGAAATTCATTGGCGTTCATCTTAGCAAAAACTTGATCAATTTCTAAGTGTCAGTTGGGGCTTTTATTTTCATTGATCCCCAATTCAGTCGTGATTTTGATGATATCAACTGGGATTAAATTTAAATCGAGAAGTGCCTTAAAAATAAGAACTGGCGCATAAGCATCTGCTGCGGCGTACAGAATTTGAGGAATGGTCAGATTTTTTTTCGCCCAGTTCGAGGTACTTATTGATTTACTTTTAGGAAAATGAACCTGAAATAGGAGCGCCATCGCATTTTTAATGCCTAATGGACTGGTCATTCCGAAGCTTGAGAAAAGTTTCGAAAGCTCAATCACACGATGTAGTTCTACCCCTTTTTTACGAAATAAATGTAAGTCATTTTTTAGACCAAAGCCCACTTTGAGTTGATTTGTGTTTTCTAAAAAGGGTTTTAAAAAGTTTAGAATTTCAGGCGAAACCTGAAATAAATAAGCTTTCTCCGCAGTGGCAAGTTGAATCAAATGAGGTCCTGTCTGAACTTCACCTTTTATAAAAGTTGGCTTTGACTCTGTATCAAAGCCGAGTAAAGTCGCTTTTGCTAATTCTTCTGAAATTTCATGACACTGTTCCAGCGTATTAATCACCACAATTTTATTTAAAGGCAAATTTTCAAAACGTGGAAAGCTTAGAATTTGTTCCTTGCTTGGGATTTGTTGGCTTTGATCATTCACAAATTTTAGCTCTCAGTTTTCAGGGGTAGCTGAAATTTCATAAATTACTTGCTTTGTCGACTAAAATTGAGCAGGTAAGGCATAAAAAAATTTAACGATATTGTGTTATAACAAACTTTGAATAAAAGATGATAGTTTTGTGAGATGAAATTACAGGAATTAAGCAGATGGTAGAAAAAGAGGATGATCTTTTTATCGAAGGTGCAAAACGTTTAAAGCAATTGATTCAAGATAAAAATATAAAGGCCAGTGATATTGTCAATGTGCTGGAAACTTCAAAAGGTACAATGAGTAAATGGCTACATAATTCTACACCTTCAAGCGCACAAAGTTTAATTGAATTGGCACGTTTAGTGGGTATGACTGAACGTTGGAATATGGAAGCTAAACAGCAAGACAAAACGGAACTTGTGAGTAAGGCATATGCTGAATCTGAACTGGATTTAAGCCATGCCACCATGGAGCAGTTAATCAATGAGATTAAAGATCGTTATGCCGCTTTAAACTTAAAAGCAGAGATTAAAATCAATGTTGAACCGTTAGAAGGTGGCTTTGTTACCAAAGATTAACGTGATGGTTGCATCACGTGATGAGATCCTTCAAATTCGATTTGCGGATCAGTTTTCGGTGGGGGAGAGATCGCCAAAATATAGATGACCACGATGGTTAAGATGGGGATGAAAATGATTGAGATCAGTGCAACGGTTTTTTCCCAAATAGGTGTTAATCTACTGCTACCGTATTGATTATTATGAAAAGAGCCAGGTGTGACAAAGATTAAAAACAAAAAAAGCACCTGTACAATCGGGATCAAAATCAACACACTCCACCAACCAGAACGATTAAGATCATGCAGTCTACGAATGATGAGTATAAAAAATGTATAGATACATGAGATGTGTAAGGTCGCCCATAAAAACAAAGCCAAAGGTTCAATTTGCTTAAAATCTTCGTCGGTATTCAACATCTGTAATGAGATATAAAGATTTAGGGAGCATAAAATAAGGGTGAGAATGGTTAACCATGCAATGAGTGATAAACGCCCAAAACGTCCATTGGGATGAAGCAGTGCATCATTGATAAGCGTGTTGTTTTTCATCTATAAGCCATTGAATCAATAAGTATTAAAGTTTTTATTGGAGTGTGTCTAAAAGACCAAGTAGTCAAAAGTTTAAAACTTTATTTTTTGTAGCAATTTGAGTTATCAGAGCCAATTTAAATTGGCTCTGATTTTTTTTATCTTGAGGTGTTAAATATTCCATTCCACAAAGTTTTTCAGCAATTGTAAACCTGCTGTATGGCTCTTTTCTGGATGGAATTGTGTAGCAAATAGATTTTCTTTATGAATTGCGGTACAGAACTGCAAACCATAATCACATGTTGCTGCAATAAGTGTTGAATCTTTAGGTTCAACATAATAGCTATGCACGAAATAGAAGCGTGCATCTTGTTCGATATTTTTCCACATTGGATGGCTAGGATCAGCTTGGTGGACTTGGTTCCAGCCCATGTGAGGAACTTTTAATCCCTCCATATCTGGAAAATGTTTGACCATGCCATCAAAAATACCCAGCGCTTGAGTGCCACCATTTTCTTCAGATGACTCAAGTAAAGCCTGCATACCGACACATATTGCCAGCACAGGTTTATTGAAGGCAGCTTGACGTACAACTTCATCGATTCCTGCTTCATGCATGCCTTGAATGCAGTCACGCATTGCTCCCACACCTGGAAATACAATTTTATCTGCTTGAGCAATCAGCTTTGGATCATTGGTCACATCTACAGTTGCACCGACATGTTCGAGTGCTTTAGCTGCTGAATGAAGGTTTCCCATGCCATAATCAAGAAGGGCAATACGGGTCATTACAAGGTTCCTTTGGTAGAAGCAACAGTATTTTCAGCGCGAGGATCAACTTCGCATGCCATACGTAGTGCGCGAGCAAACGCTTTGAACACACTTTCGATCTGGTGATGGCTATTTTTACCTTTTAAGTTGTCGATATGCAAGGTCATTAAGGCATGATTAACAAAGCCTTGGAAAAATTCTGAGAATAAATCGACATCGAAGCTACCAATTCGTGCACGAGTAAATGGAATATCCATCCACAATCCTGGGCGACCTGATAGATCAACAACGACACGGCTTAAAGACTCATCAAGTGGTGCATAAAAATGACCATAACGTTTTAAGCCTTTTTTATCGCCAAGCGCTTGTGCAAAGGCTTGTCCTAGCGTAATCCCACAATCTTCTACGGTGTGGTGATCATCGATTTCCAAGTCGCCATCACAATGAATATCAATATCAAATAAACCATGACGCTTGATTTGATCAATCATATGGTCTAAAAAGGGAACACCTGTATTGAGCGTGCCTTGACCAGTACCGTCAAGATTCACACGAACTCGAATTTTAGTTTCGTTGGTGTTTCTTACCACTTCACTGATACGTTGCGCCATAGACACGTTCCTCAAAAAACGTCAAAAATTAAAAGTTTGATGTAAAGATGTTTCGCTGTGACGAAAGTGACAGCATATTAGATTGCTCAGGAGGGTTAATCAATGCCTATTACCGTACATGCTAAAACTTCACTAGAAAATGAAGAAGTTCGCGATCAGCTTGAGCGATTATATGACACCAGCCCCGAATTTGGGGATGGTCATGACGCCATAGAACAACTTGAGCAAAACTTGGCTCATTATACCCTACTTTATGTCGCAGAATTTAATACAAAGATTATTGGGGCATTATGGTGTACTGGACAAGGTGAAAGCAGAACTTTAGAAAATATTGTGGTACATCCAGCCAATCGAGGGCGAGGAGTTGCTGAACGTTTGGTTGAGGAAGTTTGCCGAATTGAAGAAGAAAAGGGTGTAAAGAACTTTGAGCCAGGTTGCGGTGCAATACATCGTTGTTTAGCGCATCTCGGTAAAATCTAAGCGATTTGAGTTTTCTGAATGCCTAAAGCAGCTTGAGTCATTGCTTTTGCTTGCTTTGCTCAAAAACAAGTTGCTCAAGAACAAGGGATGGTGAAATGGTTAGTTTTAAGTGCATTTTGAACAGATTCAAAAACGGAATATGCGCAAATTGGTTATGCTAATCGAGATCATTCAAACAATGTATGGCTCAAATATGTGTGAAAAAGCATCCATTAGCGCGTAAATAAGCTGATTTTGTTGTAAAAATAGACTGTTGAATGATTTTAATGCTTTCTATACTTGACGGCTTATGGATTAAATTGTTTAATACGCCCCATCGGCGTGATAGCTCAGTAGGTAGAGCAACGGATTGAAAATCCGTGTGTCCCCAGTTCGATCCTGGGTCTCGCCACCATATTTAAAAATCTTTAAGATTTCAATCCCTGATCCCATCAGGGATTTTTTTTGGGTAAAAAATATTCGCTTGAATAAAAAAGTCATGATTTTTATTGACTATTGAATACAGATACGGCTTAATACACCGCATCGGCGTGATAGCTCAGTAGGTA
The DNA here is from genome assembly GCF_056930735.1 of Acinetobacter sp. B-6. Lineage (NCBI taxonomy): Bacteria > Pseudomonadati > Pseudomonadota > Gammaproteobacteria > Moraxellales > Moraxellaceae > Acinetobacter > Acinetobacter sp. B-6. Next base: position 97,978 of record NZ_JBXPBY010000014.1, read on the forward strand.
GAGCAACGGATTGAAAATCCGTGTGTCCCCAGTTCGATCCTGGGTCTCGCCACCATATTTGAAAAACCCCAAACATTGTTTGGGGTTTTTTATTGCCTATTTTTAGCGTTCAATGTCATTGTGAGCGTTCTGGAAAATAAACCGATTAAAATACGGTGCAGAGGAATGATTTTAATTGTCTTACAAAATGCCTTGAGCTGATGTGGAAATGACGTAGAATAAATTTTTATAAAACGAATAGATTGTTATAAAAAACAATGAAAGATTTATTTTCATCAGGCAGTGCGCTTTATCAACAAGCACGACCCAGTTATCCACAGGATGTGGTTCAGGAAATATTAAATCATGTTCCTGAGCGTAGTTTTGCATGGGATTGTGGTGCAGGTTCAGGACAATTCACTCAACTACTGACTCCTTATTTTGATCATATTGTTGCCACCGATTTGAGCGAAAAACAACTACAGCTTGCACCTTATTTTGATAATGTTAGCTATCAGGTCCAATCGGCTGAACACACCTCATTTGCAGCTCACAGTTTTGATTTAATTTCTGTAGCGCAGGCAATTCATTGGTTTGATTTTGACGGGTTTTATAAAGAGGTTCAAAGAACACTTAAACCGCAGGGAATCCTTGCTGTCATCGGATATGGTTTAATTCAAGTTGAGAATAAAGTCATTCATTCCATGATTCAAGATGTATATTTTAAAAAATTAAACGGTTATTGGGATGCTGAGCGCCGTTATATTGACGAAGAATATCAGACAATTCCATTCCCATTTGAAGAAATAACTGTTGCCAGTTTTAAAATGCAGTATCAATGGTCAGCAGCACAACTGTTAAAATATTTATCGACATGGTCGGCAATTAAACATCATTGTGAAAAAAATCAAGATCATCCCTTACTTGAACTGGCTGAACAACTAAGCAGTGAATATGAAGATTTAAAAATAGAATTTCCTGTATTCTTGCGCCTAGGTCGAGTGAAACAAGTCAAGAAAAAGTGTTTTATGAAAAAATAGAATAATGATCTCATTTTATCTTGGATTACAAGATATATGGCTAACAATATACTTAGTTATATATTATTTAAAGATAAGATGATTCGATGAAATTTATATCTCAAGTTACGGGGCTGGCAATTGCTGGGGTTTTATTTAGCTCGAATTCTTCTGCGACAACAGGCTATTTTATGCATGCCTATGGTGTAAAAGCCCAAGGTAATGCAGGTGTATCGATCGCTCAATTTCAGGAGGCACTCAGCATCGCTAATAACCCAGCAGGTTTAAGTTGGGTTGGAAACCGTATTGACATTGGGGCGAGTATTTTTTCACCTGATCGTTCTGCAAACATCACTGCAAATCAACTGCCGAATGCGAATGGCTCATATGATGGCAATGGACGAGCGTATTTTGTATTGCCAGAAATTGCTTTAAATCATCAAATCAATGACCAAGTGGCATTAGGTTTAGCAGTGTATGGCAATGGTGGCATGAATACAGGCTATCAGGATAATCCGTTTGCTGCATTTGGCAATAGGGGCACGGCTGGGGTCGATTTAACGCAAGTTTTTGTCTCTCCTGCGGTATTTTGGAAATATGCTACAAATCAATCTGTGGGTGTTGCAACGAATATTTTATATCAACGTTTTGAGACAAGGGGAATTCAGGGGTTTGCTGGATTTTCTTCAGATGCTTCAAACCTCAGTAATCGAGGAAAGCAGAGTGCTACAGGTCTAGGAGCACGAGTGGGCTGGTCAGGCATATTCTTCAATGACCGCTTAACTTTAGGTGCGAGTTATGCTTCAAAAATCAATGCTGATCGTTTTGATCAATATCGAGGATTATTTGCTGAACATGGAGATTTTGATGTTCCTGAAAACTATGCAGTGGGTGCAGCATTAAAAGTAAGCCCTCAATTCACCATTGCAGTAGATGTACAACGGATTAACTATTCAGATGTGAAATCTGTTGGACATTCATTTGATGTTGGGCAGCTACAGCAGGGACAGCTTTTTGGTTCTCCACAGGGTCCTGGATTTGGTTGGAAAGACATCAATGTCTATAAATTGGGGGTATCTTATCAAGCACACCCTCGACTGCTTTTAAGGGCAGGCTATAGCCATAATGATCAGCCCATTCCAGCGCAAGAGGTTTTTTTAAATATTCTTGCACCTGGTGTCATTCAAGACCATCTCAGTGTTGGTGCAACATGGAATATTGATCCTCATCAAGAACTCAGTATTGCCTATACACATGCCTTGGAAAATGAGGTGAAAGGACCAATTTCTCCTGCATTTGGTGGTGGTGAGGCTAAAATTAAAATGAGTCAGGATATTTTGGGAATTGCTTATGGTTATAGGTTTTAAGTGTATTTAGCTATACGTACAGCTCTGAAACTTCGACAGCATTGCAATAAATACTTTTAACGCGGTGTAGATGATGCCTCACTTTTAACCGATAGCATTAGACCCATGATGAGGTTAATTTGATGAGGCTGTTCTTAATCCTGAATCAGCCGCTTACCTAAGCAAACCACCTCAATCTCTTCATAGCCCAATTGCTCATAAAAACTTTGTACATCAATATTGTCTTTACGGATCAACAGTTGCAACTTTGGACAGCCCAATGCAACCAAGCGCTTTTCAAGCTGTTGTAAGAGGGCTGTTGCCACGCCATTACGTTGATCATGTGGATGCACGGCAAGATAATTTACCCAGCCACGATGTCCGTCATAACCGCCCATCACGGTAGCAATCAGCTGTTCATCTTTGACCGCCAATAAAAATAATCCATCTTTTTGAGCGACTTTTCGGAAGATATCAATCTCTGGGCTATTCCATGGACGTGTTAAATCACATGTCTCCCAAAGTGCAATGACATCATCTAAGTCGGTTTCCTGAAACTGCCTAATGATAAACATAGCTTTCTTTTATCTCTTGTTTTTAAAAGAATGTTTGCATCAGATTAATATAAAAAGTGCATCTTGATAAGTTGATTTTTTAAACAATGCGTAAATGTTTGATAGACATTCTAAATTTGGAGTGGAATGGTGCGGTTACGAATGATTATTTTTTATTGCTTGAAAATATGCATAATGATTGAGGAATAATTTAAAACAAAAATGGAATTTCATATGAATAAACAGGAATTTGATTATATTATTGTTGGTGGTGGAAGCTCAGGTTGTGTTTTGGCTGGTCGTTTATCTGAAAATCCACAGGTTTCTGTTTGTTTGCTTGAAGCAGGTGGTACTGGAGATGGCTGGAAAGTCGAGGTTCCCTGCGCAGCGGTCATTAGCATTCCTACAAAAATTAATAACTGGGCATTTGAAACTGTTCCTCAGAAAGGTTTGAACGGTCGCAAAGGCTACCAACCACGTGGTAAGTGTCTGGGTGGATCATCTGCAATCAATGCAATGGTCTATATCCGAGGGCATCGACAAGATTATGATGATTGGTCGGCTTTAGGGAATACAGGCTGGTCATATGATGAGGTTTTACCTTATTTCATTAAATCAGAGAATAATCAAAGAATTAAAAATCAATATCATGGTAATGATGGTCCATTGTCTGTGATTGATTTACACAGTGACAATCCACTTCAACAAAAATATCTTGCAGCTGCGAAACAGCAGGGCTATCGAATTTTGGATGACTTTAATGGCGAAGAGCAGGAAGGCTTAGGCATTTATCAAGTCACTCATATTAATGGTGAGCGCTGTAGTTCAGCTCGGGCTTATCTCTTTCCACATCTTAAACGAAAAAATTTAACAGTTGAGACCTCGGCGCAAACCCAGCGAATTTTAATCGAAAACGGTGTGGCTGTGGGTGTGGAGTATAAGCAGAATGGTCAATTGAAACAGATCCACGCGCGACGTGAAGTGCTACTCAGTGCTGGTGCAATGCAGTCACCTCAAATCTTGATGCTATCTGGTATCGGTGACCAACATGAGTTAATGGAACATGGGATTGAGGTGAAAAAACACTTACCCGGTGTGGGCAAGAATTTTCATGATCATCCTGATTTTATCTTTGGCTATAAAGTACGTGAAATACAGGGAACTTTTGGACTATCCATCCCTGGGTCTATTGATCTAATCAAGCAAATAGGACGTTATCGAAAAGAGCGGCGTGGTTTGCTTACGACTAATTTTGCTGAATGTGGCGGTTTTATTAAAAGCTCAGCAGAGCAAAAAGTACCGAATTTACAATTACACTTTGTGATTGCATTGGTTGATAACCATGCTCGGACTTTACATACAGGTCATGGCATTTCTTGTCATGTGTGCTTACTGAACCCAAAAAGTCGTGGCACGATCAAGATCAGTGGTCCAAGTATCGACGATCCAATATTGATTGATCCAAATTTTTATGGAGAAGAGTCTGATTTAGAAGAAATGGTCAAAGGTTTTAAGCTCACGCAAACTTTAATGCAGTCTGAAGCGTTTAAAAGCATGATCAAAGAAGATTTGTTTACTGCAAATGTCCACACGGATGAGGAGATTCGACAGGTTTTACGAGATCGCTCAGACACGGTTTATCACCCTGTAGGAAGTTGTAAAATGGGCGTGGATGAAATGGCTGTGGTTGATCCACGATTGCGTGTTTATGGTATTCAGAACTTACGTGTGGTGGATGCGTCCATCATGCCTAAAGTGGTCAATGGAAACACCAATGCACCTGCCATTATGATTGCTGAAAAAGCCGTAGATATGATTAATCAGGATCAGTCAGGTGTAGCATTTATTGAGGAAAAGATGGTCGACTAGGCAAGATCATTTAAGCTTTGTGAGCAAGTGGATATGTATAGATCGTAGAGCTATTTTATTTGATTGCCATTTTTTGCAACGAACATATCAACCTGTTAAAGCAACAGACAATAAAAAACGCCCTTTGGGCGTTTTTTATTGAGCTAAAAGATTATGCAGAAAGATTATGCAGATTTTTTAGCTTGATCTTGTGTGGTTAACATATGACCTGTTTCTTCAAAGTTGCAGTGCCAAGAAAGCGCTTCACGAAGAATATGAGGTGTTTGACCGCCTTTTTCACATGCACGATCAAAGTAATCATTTAAGGCATCACGATACATTGGGTGAGCACAGTGATCGATTACAGCGCGTGCACGTTCACGTGGTGCTAAACCACGTAAGTCTGCAAGACCTTGTTCAGTAACCAGAATATCAACATCATGTTCAGCATGATCAATATGTGAGGCAAATGGTACAACAGAAGAAATGTCACCGCCTTTTGCAATTGATTTGGTTACGAAAATAGCCAAATGTGCATTACGCGCGAAGTCGCCTGAACCACCGATACCATTCATCATCTTGGTACCACAAACGTGAGTTGAGTTGACGTTGCCGTAAATATCGAATTCAAGTGCAGTGTTGATACCAATGATACCTAAACGACGAACTAACTCAGGATGGTTTGAAATTTCTTGTGGACGTAAAACCAATTTATCTTTGTATTGTTCAAGATTGTTAAATACTTTTTCGCCATATTTAGCAGAAAGCGTAATTGATGAACCTGAAGCAAATTTCATTTTACCCGCATCAATCAATTCAAAAGTACAGTCTTGAAGTACTTCTGAGTACATCACTAAGTCTTCAAAGTTTGATTCTTTCAGACCTGTTAATACTGCATTGGCAATAGATCCAATTCCTGCTTGTAATGGACCAAGGTTCGCAGGCAAACGACCTTCTTCAACTTCTTTCTCAAAGAATGCGATCAAATGGTTTGCAATCGATTGCGTTTCATCATCCGGTAAAGTCACTGTTGATGGAGAGTCATGGAATTCGCTGTTAATCACGATACCGACAATTTTTGCAGGATCGATATTGATTGCAGGTGTACCAATACGTTGATCAACATGTGTCAATGGGATGGGTTGACGAGTAGGGCGATAGGTTGGGATATAAATATCATGTAAGCCTTCAAAAGCAGGGCTTAAATTAGTGTTGATTTCAACAATCACCTTTTCAGCAAAAATTGCAAAGCTTGCAGAGTTACCTACAGAAGTGGTTGGAATGATGCCGCCATCTTCAGTAATTGCAATGGCTTCAATCACAGCAACATCAGGTTTTTTCAATTGAAGATTACGCATTTGCTCAACAGTTTCTGACAAATGCTGATCGATAAACATCACTTCGCCTTTGTTGATGGCTTTACGTAATGTGTTATCGACTTGGAACGGTAAACGACGAGCAAGTACACCTGCTTCAGTCAATTGTTTGTCTAGATCATTACCTAAACTCGCACCAGTGATCAATGTAATCTTGAGAGGATTTACCTTGGCTTGTTTTACAAGTGCTAAAGGTACAGCTTTTGCTTCGCCTGCACGAGTAAAGCCGCTCATCCCCACAGTCATACCATCTTGGATAAAAGTTGCAGCTTGTTCTGCGCTCATGACTTTGTCATGGAGAGATGCTAAACGGATACGATCTAAAGACATGGTTTACGCTCAATTCTTGTTCAAAACTAGACGGATTGTACCGCCCTCAAACTAAATTGTGCATGCCTCTAATGCTAAGGTCTAATTTTTTCAATAAATGCGGGTATAAATTCTAGTGATGGTTTTTAAGTTGTTATTTATTAATGAAATAATGTTGTCTGTTTGATAAATAAACAAAACTGTTTGTTTGATTATTGAGCGATCATTAAAAATGATCACTCAAACTTTGCTTAATTTTTTGAATCGGGTTTGTAGGTGTCGGTTCTTCCTCAACTTTTATCGAAAGTGGTAGGGAGACGATGGCTTGTAAACCACCTTCAGGGCGGTTGGAAATAGACAGTTCACCTTGATGAATATCGACAATTCGCTTCACAATTGCCAGCCCTAAACCACTGCCTTGAACTGTACGTGCAGCATTTCCGCGTACAAAGGGTTGCATTAAGTCTTCAATCTGATCTTCAGGGATACCTTCACCATTGTCCGCAACACAGATTTTGATATGTTCATTTTCAACCAGTGCACTCAATTCAATGGGTTCTGCACCATAGCGTTTAGAATTGTTGATCAAATTACCAATCAAGCGTTTGAGGGAGAGCGAACGTGCGGTGATGATTGGCAACTCTTGAGGTGTAAAGCGAATATCCAAAGGCTTAAACTGAATCACTAGTTCTTGTAGTAAGCTGTTGATATTGGTGTCTTGTAGCTCTTCATCTGAACCATCACGCATATAAGAGATAAATTGGCTCAAAATGGCGTCCATATCATCGACATCATAAATCAGTCCTTCTTTTAAGAAGTCATCATCAGACATCATTTCTGCACTTAAACGAATCCGAGTCAACGGTGTTCTTAAATCATGTGAAATTCCAGCCAACATGATTTGACGATCTCGTTCAGTTTGTTCAAGCGTATAAATCATATGGTTAAAAGCTTGGTTAACTTCACGAATTTCTTGTGGTCCATGGTTGGTTTCAAGATAAGGCGCTTTACCTGTTTTACTGTAATTATTTGCAGCATGTTGTAAGCGACGTAATGGGCGATTCAACTGTCTAACCAATGTCAAAATAATGGCTGCAGCAATTAAAGGAATCCCCAATAACCAAGCTAAAATAAGTTCTGGACTATAATTCGCATAGGTATTTAACGGTTCACGAACCCAATTCCCATTCATTTCAGGCGTTTGTACCCAGATACGTGGACTAGGTTTAAACTGGAAGTAAACCGTTACGTCCTTAATTTTTAATTCTTCTGCCAATTGCTTTTCAATGCGATTGGTAAAGAAATCAGCAATAATTTTATCTTTAACATTTGGATAGTCTTTAGGATCTGTAACATATTCCACACCAACACGCTGTTTTAACCACTCATCAATATCTAACTGAATATCGTCGTGGTAGATCTGCAAGCGAGGATTGTTGACCATCTCAAGCTCAACTGCCAGAAAGCGTGCATGTTGTTGAATTTCTGGGAGATAGAGTGTTTTCCAGAAAAACCAAAGAGACATAAATAGGCTAAAAAAAACCACAAATATGACCAGAACCGTAGTTCGCATTGCTGCTGAACGTGGTTTGATTTTATCGAGAAAGCGTTCCCAAGGTGTGCGTTTGCGTTCTTTGTAAGCGACAAAGTCAGTAAATTCTTGTGGGTCTATGGGTTCTAATTTCACAGATTGATCCTGTTACTCGATAATATCGTGTGATGCAATGATTTTAGTTTAATCAATGATGAATTTATAGCAATAATAAAACTGTGATTTTATCTATGCTTGATCTAGCACTTGTGATTTGAATAAAAATAAACTCATAAAATTTAATCTAGTCAAAATAGATTGTTTGATTGAATAAGAAAGTCTAATTTTTATGATGATTTGCTTCTTTTATTATTTTTAGTAACCAATTCGACCTCTTGAGATGGTCGAAAAATGCGCATTGAATGTTTACATACATTTTAAATGCTTCTGAAACATAGATGGTCTTTCTATCGTGATCCGGCATGGATGTCGCCATCTTGGGTGGGGGGTATATGAGCAAAAAACAAAGCATTGCTTTGTTTGCAGCGCAAGACCCCTGTTAAACAGAAGATTTTTGTCATCTTTTCATCTCTGAAAAGTGAGGCAGCGGCTACGCAAAGCGATTTAAACTTTAAATGTAAAGCGAGGCATTGCAAATTTGATCTTCATACAATTATTTCTATGTAATGGCAGAGGTTTCATGGCTGATAAGATTAAGCCCATTTAGAAGTCATCTAAAAGCTTAATTCATAAAAGCATTATTCTGTGCAATAAAATATGGGTGACATTCCTTATTCAAAAATGTCACCCATAAGTCAATATCTCATGCGTTCAGCAAATAGAGATACCATATATTGCTTTATTATTCCGCACCATCTGGAACAAAGACATAACCTACGCCCCATACAGTTTGGATATAACGTGCACGTGCTGGATTCTCTTCGATTAATCGACGCAAACGTGAAACTTGAACATCAATTGAACGTTCCATTGCGCCCCATTCACGACCACGCGCCAAATTCATCAATTTATCACGGGTCAATGGTTCGCGTGGATGTTGTACCAGCGCTTTCAACACGGCAAATTCACCTGTAGTCAAGGTGACTACTTGCCCTTCACGTGTCAAAGTACGCGTTGAAAGATCTAAAGACCATGGACCAAACGAAACCACTTCTACATTTTGGCTTGGTGCACCTGGAACCTCACGAACTTGGCGACGTAAAACAGCACGGATACGTGCCAATAATTCATTTGGATTAAACGGTTTTGGCAAATAGTCATCCGCACCAGCCTCTAAACCAGCAATACGGTCAGAGTCACTGCCACGTGCTGTGAGCATGATGACAGGTGTATCAATATTGGATGCGCGTAATCGTCTGCAAATGCTTAAACCATCTTCTACAGGAAGCATGAAGTCTAAAACGATGAGTGAAAATAACTCACGTTGTAATAGACGGTCCATTTGTGTTGCATCGTGGGCTGTCTTAACAACAAAGCCTTTATCTTCAAGGAAACGCTGTAAAAGGGTACGTAAACGCACATCATCATCGACCACTAAGATGCGTTCGACACGGTCAGTTTCGTTTTGTACGACATCTGTATTTTCAGCAGGTACAACCAAACTCATGATGTACTCCCTTAATGTTGTAAATTATAAATATTCATCAATCTCAGTATAATGCCTAAGCGCTTGTTAAGACTATGTATCAAATTGCTCAAAAATACAATTTTCCGGCTGTTTTGAAACCAAAAGACAACATCTACAAATATTTGAGATCGTTCTATGTTTATAAATAAAAAAACATACCATTTGCAAATGAAACTTTTATGTATTTTAGCAATAAGCTTTTGTTTAACTGCATGTATTAGCCGATTATCTCGACCAGAGATCTCTGGACAAGTGATTGATGGTCGTGGACAACCGATTGCATATGTTCAAGTGGGAGAAACTCAAACCAATCAAAATGGCGATTTTCAGTTAAAAGAGCAGCGCTATTCTGCTTTTTTGTTGAAAGAAATCATGTATATGGAAGCACCACCAGTGTTTGTTCAAGAGACAGTCACTAAACCAGGTTATCAATCGTGTTCTTTACAATATTTCAACCGTTTTGGTGGCGGTCAGAGAAAAGGGGCGAAATGGCAGCTTGGAAAAATTATTTTACAAAGCAATTTGAACGCACAAGGTCAGAGTGAAATACCCGATTGCATGATAAAAACTCAAGAAAAATGAACTTTTATCACTTTTTTCATTACTAATTTGCAAAACAATTGTGGATTTTATGGTCTCGGTCTTTATAATCACTAACTTTTAGTCCTTATCCTTGTGGAATTAAACACGATGACTGACTTAGTTCAGCAGTTGGCAAGTGAACTTGCCGTACGTCCAAACCAAGTAGAAGCTGCCATTAAACTGATTGATGAAGGCTCTAGTGTTCCATTTATTGCACGTTACCGTAAAGAAGTAACACAGGGTTTAGACGATATACAATTACGCCAACTCGATACGCGCCTTGTTTATTTGCGTGATTTATTTGAACGCCGTGAAAAAGTAATCGAATCTTTAAAAGAACAAAATAAACTTTCAGATGATTTGCTCGCTCGTGTAAATGCCGCTGAAACAAAAAATGCCTTAGAAGAGCTTTACGCACCGTATCGTCCAAAACGTACCAGTAAATCTTTTAAAGCAAAAGAAGCGGGTCTTGGTGTTATCGCAGAAAAAATTATTGCAGAGCAAGTTGATCCTACAGAAGCTTTGGCAGGTTTTAGCCATGAAGAATATCCAGATGTTGAAAGTCAATTAGATGCGATTCAACACATCATTATTGATGATTGGGCACAAAATATTCCTTTGACAACAGAGTTGAAAACGACTTTTGCAAAAACCGCTGTGTTGAAGAGTTTAGTTGCATCTGAAGAGAAAAAAGAAGTCGGTAAGAAATTCCGTGATTACTTTGATTTCTCTGAAAACCTAAATAAAGTACCTTCACATCGTCTATTGGCGATGCTGCGTGGTCGTCAAGAAAATGTGCTTGGTCTTAAAGTTGATGGTGAAGATCATGCACCACTTTCACGTATTGAAACCGAATATAATCTTGAGACAGTTCAACCACAATCTCGTCAAGACTTTTTAAAACAAACAGCAAAACTGTTTTGGTTAGGCAAAGTGCGTCCGACCATCGAGCATTCATTATTGACTGAAAAACGCCTTGCTGCTGAATCAGAAGCAATGAATGTGTTTGCTGAAAACTTACGTCATTTGTTACTTTCTGCACCTGCTGGTTCTCGTACCACACTGGGTGTTGACCCTGGTATCCGTACAGGTGTGAAACTTGCTGTAGTTTCAAATTCAGGCGATGTTTTGGCACACAGCACCATTTATCCTTTTGCACCTAAAGAAGATAAGGCGGGTTCAATTGCAGAACTGGCAAGACTGTGCCGTGAATTCAATGTAGATTTAATCGCTATTGGTAATGGAACAGCAAGCCGTGAAACTGAAGCAGTTGTCGCTGAAATGATGGCTGAGAATACTGATCTTAACTTAACCCGTGTTTCAGTCAGTGAAGCAGGTGCATCAGTATATTCTGCTTCAGAGTTGGCTTCTGCTGAACTGCCTGAACTTGATGTAGCGATTCGTGGTGCGGTGTCTATTGCACGTCGCTTACAAGATCCTTTAGCTGAGTTGGTTAAAATTGATCCGAAATCAATTGGCGTAGGTCAATATCAGCACGACGTGAATCAAACCAATTTGGCAAAAACACTGGATGCGGTGGTAGAGGACTGTGTGAATGCTGTTGGTGTGGATGTTAATACTGCTTCTCCTGCAATCTTGGGTTATATCGCTGGTTTGAATAAGGCGATTGCACAGCAAATTGTCGATTACCGTAAGGAAAATGGTCGTTTTGATAATCGTCAAGCATTAAAGAATGTCCCTCGTTTGGGTGAACGTACCTTTGAACAAGCTGCAGGTTTCTTGCGTATTCAAGACGGTTCTGAGCCTTTGGATGCATCATCTGTTCATCCTGAGTCTTATGGCTTGGTCAATAAGATTGTTGAAGCCAAAGCGACTACAGTGAAAGATATTATTGGTAATACTGAAATTATCCGTCAGGTCAAAGCGGAAGATTTTGTGGATGATCAATTTGGTTTACCGACGATTCAAGATGTGTTAAGTGAACTTGAAAAACCAGGTCGTGATCCACGTCCAGAATTCCGTACGGCTAAATTCCGTGAAGATATTACTGAAGTGAGTCAGTTAACCGAGGGCATGCAGCTCGAAGGTGTAATTACCAATGTGACCAACTTCGGTGCATTTGTTGATGTTGGTGTACATCAAGACGGTTTAGTCCATATTTCTGAACTTGCCAATGAATTTGTTGCAGATCCACATAAAGTTGTTAAACCAGGACAAATTGTACAAGTGCGCGTGTTGACAGTAGATGCTGAACGTAATCGTGTGAATTTGTCGATGCGCCCTGAAGGTTCTGAAGCACCTGCTAAAGCACCTCGTCAAAAGCGTGAGTTTAATAACAATGAGCAACGTACTGAACGTAAACCACAAGGTAAGCGTCCACAGCAAGGTCGTCCAAATCATGACAATAAGGACAAAGCACCTCGTCATGACAAAAAGCCTCAGGCAGCAAAACCTCAAGAAAATAAAATTGGTGGTTTAGGCGCATTGTTATTACAAGCAGGTATTAAAGGATCTAAATAAGCCTTAATTTCTCAAAATGAAACCGCCGTAAGGCGGTTTTTTTTATGGACTAGATAATCGCAGAAATATCACAATCTTTTTTAAATGGGCATGCTTCGCCAATTACAAGATTTTCAAGCAGATGCTGAATGTTTTGTAGTTGATGGATTTTTTCACGAATGAGATTAAGCTTGTCGGTTAAAATCTCATGGAATTGTTCCGCTGGAATTTCATTCACATTGACCAAATCTAAAATTTGTTTAATTTCAGCCAAAGTAAAACCTAAATTTTTAGCAACTTGGATCAACTGTAATTGTTGTACATCCTGTTCTGAATAATCTTTGTATCCATTATTGCGTATCAAAGGATGGATAAGCGCTAGCTTTTCATAAAAACGAATTGTATCCCGACTGAGATTGAGGTGTTTTGATAACTCACTGATTAACATCACTGGCTCCAAATTTGAATGTACTTGCAAGAAACACTTGACTGTGGAGTGTACTCCATCCTTTAGATTAAGTGTGAACATAAGGAGCGTAGCAAGTGATGCAAAATAATCAAAGTACAGAAAAAATTACCTTGGTCGCAGGTGCAACAGGATTTATTGGTAAATTTCTGGTGGCACAATTACTTCAAGACAATGATCAGGTTTTTGCGCTGTGTCGAAATCGTGAGCAGCAAGAACCTAGATTGAAAGCTTGGCTAGAAAAGCAAGGAATAAATTATCAAAAATTGCAATGTATACAAGGTGATATCACCTTACCAGACTTGGGTATTTCAACTGGGGACTGGAAACGGCTTGCAACGGTGACACATTTGTTCAACACCAGTGCGTTATTTGCATGGAATCTGTCGATGCAACAGGCACATGAAGTGAATGTTCGAGGAGTCATCAACTTACTTCAAACTGTGAATGCTCACTGTCACTTGAAACGGGCAATTCATCTTTCTGGCTATATGTTGACACTTACTCAGCATTTGGAAGATGCTGGAGTTGATCTGAAAAATATAGAAAAAACAGATTGGCAGTCTGTCTATCAAAAACTAGGTGCTTATGAAGCTTCCAAAATTGAAGCACATTTTGCTTGGATCAAATCTGCACAAGCGTTGAAAATTGATTGGACTGTGATACACCCTGCAACTGTCATAGGAGATGAAAATTCTGGAGAAATCGCAAAATATCAGCCGATTGAACATCTCATTACCCAATTGATACAACGCAAGTTGGCTGCAATTCCTGCCACCCCTCAGCATTATTTGCCTTTAGTTTCAGTGACCATGTTGGTTCATGCGATATGTAAAGCCTCACAGGATCAATTGGCAGTAGATCAAGAGATACTGATTGTTAATCCCACCCAGATTTCTTTACAGGTACTGATTCAACATGCGGCAGATCGCTTAAATCTTAAGGCACCACACTATTTTGTTTCTCTCAAAATATTAAAATTAATTTTAAAATGGAAATGGCTTGCTCAAAAGTTGGAGTTATCTGCGGAAATGTTAAATTTCATTCGTACAGAGCAATTGAATATTGATGCATTTTTAAAATTGAATCGAAACTGGAAAATACCCGAAACCAATCTCAAGCAAACGATTGAACGGACGGCTGAATGGGTTAAGCAAAATTATGACGACTAAGGAAAAAGTGCCCATTGAATAAAATGGGCACTTTTCTCGAGCAGCATTATCGTGTTGTATAACCACCATTGGCAAAAATAGTCTGTCCTGTAATCCACCAGCCTTCTGTGACTAAGAAACGTACCAAAGGTTCAATGTCTTCAATTTTGGTTAAGCCCCCCAGTGCTGAGGCAGATTTATGGTACGCCACAGCTTCAGGTGCTTCTTGACCATAGAAAAATGGGGTATCCATTGGACCTGGCGCAACGGCTGTAACGGAAATACCACGCGCTCCGTATTCCTTTGATGCCGCGCGAGTATAGTGCTCAACCGGTGCTTTTAAGCCTTCATAGGTGGAATACAAACTGGTATAGGCTGCCAAAAGACTGGTCACGATTGAGCAAATTTTTCCACCATTGTTGAGATGTTTTCCCGCAGATTGAATGAAGAAATAAGCGATTTTATTGTTAATGTCATTCATTGAATCAAACTCTTGTTCTGTGGTTTCAATCAATGGTTTTTTTAATACTCGACCGACTGTATTAATTGCAATATCGATACCACCAAAAGTTTCTTTGGCTTTGATGAACAAGGTTTCAATATTTTGAATATTAGAGAGATCTGCTTGTATCAGTGTTGCATGAGCACCCAATTGTTCAACAGCTTTAAGTGTTTCTTCAGCATCCTTTCGTGTTTCTGGGCTGTTATAGTGAATGACCAAATTTGCCCCTTGTTCTGCAAATTTACGAGAGATCAAACCACCTAAATTTTTTGCGCCACCCGTAATAATAACGGTTTTATCTTTTAAGTCATGTGAGCTCATTTTTATTTTCCAATGTTAACCAGTGATGTTGAAATTCTAGGTGCTATTTTTTATTCTACATAGTGGATAGAATCGAATGGATTGTTTGAAAAATTTGAATAATAGATGGATAAAATAGAGCGGTTTAAAATTTTTTGTCTTGTTGCAGAAAAACACTCATTTGCACAAGTAGCAAAAGAGTTAGACTTACCACGTTCCACCATTACCTATGCCATACAAGCTTTAGAAAAAGAATATGAAATTTTGCTGTTTAATCGAACTACTCGAAAAGTCAATTTAACCAATGACGGAATGCAATTTTTTCTAGAGGTTAAACACTTAATTCTACAGTCTGAAACATTAGATCATTTCAAATTAAAAAATCGTGAGCATATAGGAAAAATTAAAATTGGTTTGCCGTTGCGTATAGCAACACAATACCTTATTCCTTATCTCAATGAGTTTTATGAAAAATATCCAAATGTTAAAATTTCAATTTATAGCCATGATCATTATTCAGATTTAATCGAACAGCGTTTAGATTGTGTCGTTCGTGTGGGTAGGGTGGAGGATGAAAATTTAATAATAAGACCGATTGCCAATGTTGATTTATATACCTTGGCTTCTCCTGATTATCTAAATAGGTTGCAACAGCCATTGCGCTTGACGCATTTGCAAGAGCATTTTCTGATCGGGTATCAAATCAAAAATTTAGATACTGATTTTGAGCGCCTGTATTTTAAAAATATTCAGGTCAATCTTCCCTACAAACTGTGTGTAGAGGACACAGAAAGCTATTTACATGCTGCTTTACAAGGATTAGGGATCATTCAGATTCCTGCGTTCGATGCAGTGCCTTTTATTGCACAAAATAAATTAATTCGAATTTTTGAAGATGAACCTTGTCTTAAGATTCCTGTTAATTTTTTATTTTTAGAAAGAAAATATAGACCTGTCTATTTTCAATTTTTTATTGAGTGGTTAGAAAGCTTACTTAAAAATAAGCTTTCTAAGATATTTTAAACTTACCAATGTTCGCCAGGGAATAAACGCGCATAGGCACGTTGTACTAG
Organism: Acinetobacter sp. B-6; assembly: GCF_056930735.1. Taxonomy (NCBI): domain Bacteria; kingdom Pseudomonadati; phylum Pseudomonadota; class Gammaproteobacteria; order Moraxellales; family Moraxellaceae; genus Acinetobacter; species Acinetobacter sp. B-6. Next base: position 114,122 of record NZ_JBXPBY010000014.1, read on the forward strand.
ATTAAGTTTCTGTGGTTCGCCCACAGAAGCAGTTGAGCTTGGGAATAAATTAAAACCAATCGACATTAATTTATTGTTGATTCCTGGTGCGATTGAATAGGTAATTGAAGCTAAACGTCCTAAGTTGGTTGCAACTTTTTTCGGACGTTTAACAATCGCATAAGCCACCAAATCTGCAGCTTGTTCTGGAGAGAGCGTCGGAACGTATTTATAGATTTTGGTTGGTGCAATCATGGGTGTACGCACTAAAGGCATATACACCGATGTGATCGCAATTTTATGTGAGTGGACTTCGGCAGATAAGCAACGGCTAAAGGCATCTAAAGCCGCTTTTGAAGCAACATAAGCAGAGAAACGGGTTGCGTTTGCCAATACACCAATCGAGCTGATATTGATGATATGACCATCTTTGCGTGTCATCATTTGCGGTAAAATGTTCAATACTAAGCGTACAGCACCAAAATAATTCAGCTGCATGGTACGTTCAAAGTCATGGAAACGGTCGACAGACTCATGTACAGCACGGCGAATCGAACGTCCTGCGTTATTAATTAATATATCAATATGATCAACCGAAGCAATGATTTGCTTAGAGACCCTATCAATTGCATCCATATCATTTAAGTCGCACGGAAAAATGTCCGCTTGACCACCTTCTGCCTGGATTTCCGCTTGAACTTCTTTGAGTGTTTCTTCTGTACGAGACACCAAAAGTACATGTGCTCCTGCCGCAGCAAGTTTTTTTGCAACCGTTAAACCAATACCACTAGATGCACCAGTGATTAATGCAATTTTACCTTGAACCTTTTCTTGAAAAAGTTGCTCCAATTTCTGATTCATAGCTATTTTCCTGATTTTGCTAAAATGAATATATGAGCTGTATTTTTAGTTTCTGGGTGAAGCTATCCTTGTATAAAAGATAGTCAGTTTTATTGGGGGCAATAATATACAAAAAAAATAAAATTACTAGTAGTAAGCCTCTGAATTTAAAAAATATTTTAGAGTAAATACTCTATAGTTTTTTTATTTATTTGGTGATTTTTACCATATTGAAATCAATTTTTAAAGTAAAAATAATCAATGTTTGCGTGAAAAATAAACAAATGAATTCAGGTGGATAACCCAGTATAATTGATCAATAAACAGAGCCAGTTTTAGCTCTGTTTATCGCGCGATATATACAATACAATTAACATAATTTATGAGAATGCAAGTTCGTCATAGGCTTTCTTTAACTGTTCTTTTGCATGAAGATGACCTTGATGCGCCGCTTGTTCAAGCCATTTTTCAGCATGACTATAACTACGGTCTAAACCCAGTTGCCCATTGAGATAACTCAGCCCCATTTTATATTGGGCTTCCTGATCTCCGCGTAAAGCGGCTCTGAGATAACACCACATTGCATTGCGATTTGCAATTTCATCTGAACTTAAATGTTGATCTTCAAAATCATGTGCTTGCGCTTTTTCAAGCGTGGCTTCAGATGCATTTTGTTCAAATGCCTGGCGAGATGTGGAATCTCCTAAAAAACGGTTAAAAATATGCACCAACATATAAAACCTCCTTGCTAATCCATTAACAAAGTAAAAGAGATTGCTAATCATAAAAAATTGATTAGATATCAGTAAATCTAGCTGATTTTGTAAACTTTGCAAATAATTTTATGTAATTTGTCAATTGCTTTTTATATACTTTTGTTTATGTTAGTCCTAGTTAATAAAAGATTTAGAATTTTTAAAAATTACCTTTCTGTAATTTGAATAGCTCAACAAAGTTGCTATATTCATCATGTATTTTGATTTCGAGTCTCAATCTGTGAAACGTTCAGCTGTTTTCATCACAGTCTTGCTAAGTTTGTTCATGTTCCAGAGCCTTTGGAATGTGGCAGCGGCTTTTTGTGATCATGAAAAAAGTGCTGGAGCAGCTCAGAAATCGGTCATTCAGCATTTTGGTCATCATAGTGCGCCTGATTGTACGCAAGATCAGTTACTACATCCTCAATTATTGGGAAGCTATGGGTCTGAGACTCAAACAGATCATGGGGCTTCTCCACAGAAAGCAACCCATCAGCATGATGTACGCGTTAACGATTTTCTAAATCATTTCAATGATGATCATAGTGATCATTTGCCTTCTTTAGTCCATTTTATTGTCGTGGATGATCAGCAACATGCTGAACAGCCTAAATTTATAGGTTACCGAGAAGCGCCATTTGTTGGCTGGAACAACTTATACCAGTCGCCTGATCTATATTTTCCTAACCCACCGCCCCTCTTATCCCCGCTATAAGGTGGGGTAGCCGAAAAATCACTCACCGCTAATATTTGAATTTAGTGGAGCATTTCTATGCCTAAAAAAACATGTAAAACCTTACAAAAGTCTAGATTGAGCTTTAGATCGTCTCTTCTTGGCGCGCTCATGGTGAGTATCATTACATCTAGCGCTTGGGCGAATGATTCAAAACAGTCATTAACCTTGCAACAGGCAATCGCGAAAGCAGAGCAGTACCAACAAACACAAAATGTGTGGCAGACTCAGCAGCAGATTGCGGATGCGAATATAAAACAAGCAAAACTGTGGACAAATCCAGAGATATCCATACAGCAAACAGGCTTTGGTTCAAATGAGGATAAAGAGCTTGCGATAGGTGTTTCTCAGCGCTTAGATCTTTTTGGTGAGCGAAAATCTGTTCAAAAATTGGCGCAACTTTCTAAAGATCAAAGCGATTTAAATCAGCGAATTTATCAAGCCCAACTTGAGCTTGCTGTTAAATATCTATGGTCACAACTGGCAATTTTTGAACTCGAACGTAGTGTGGTTCAAGAGCAGCTTAAAGTCAGTGAAGAAAATTTGAATGCCATCCAGAAGCGTTATCAAGCAGGTGGTGTTGCCCAAGTCGATGTGGATCGGGTGCGATTAAGTCATGCTGAAAATGCGCGTCTGTATCGCCAAGCGGATCTACAAGTTCAGGTTGCTAGACAGCAATTATCAAATTTATGGGGAGATTCAGATAAATCGATCAGTATCAATTTGAGTCCACAATCATTGTGGCCATCTTCTTCTCATCAACAAGTGCAAGAATATTTATCGGATAATTTGTTTGAAAAATCACGCCGTTTACAAGTGTTGCAGGCAAAAGCGACCGTAGATCAGCTCAAAGCCTCAGCACGCCCAAATCCTACTGTGAATTTTGGGGTAAACCGCACACGATCACCTCAAGCACAAACGGATAATGCACTTGTGGTGGGGGTGTCGATTCCATTGAATATTTTTAACCGCCAACAATATGGTGTGCAAATTGCGCGTGCGAAAGAAGATTTATTAAACAAACAGCAAGAATTCTATCTTCGTCAAAATGCTTTGCAGGTCGGTACATTATTGACTGAACTGCAAGGACTAGAAGTGCAATTTAATGCTGTGGATCAGTCGCAAATTCCACTTGCCGCTCAGGTACAACGTAAAACTTTAATGGGTTTTACAGTAGGTAAGTTTGCTGTAACGGATGTACAGCAAGCGACTTTACAATTGCAGGATGTACGTTTACGCAAGGTGCAATTACTCAAAGATGCATGGCAACGCGCCATTGAAGCAGAAAGTTTGAGTCTAGGCGTTGAACCAAGTCAAATCATGGCGAAAGATGCAATCGCACAAATTAATCAAAACTTATGGCAAGAGACTCAAGCACTACCAGTGATTGGTGGGAGAAATTAATATGCTAAATCAATTTAAATCGTTTCAGCATCAGCAGGGCAAAATTTCTCAACGCCTACTGATCATTGTTGCTATTGTCGTGACAGCACTTATTGCAACAGCTTTACTTTTTTCATCGAAAAAAAGCACATCAAAAGAAGAAGGGCATGGTGAGGAAGGACATGCGCATGGTGAAGAAGGTGCAGCAGAATCAGCTGAGGGAGGTGCAAATGAAGGTGGGCATAGTGAAGAGGAGGAAAAAGAAACCATTAGCCTGACTGCACAGCAAATTACTGAGCAAGGCATACAACTCGCCAAAGCGGAAATGGGAGCTGTTTTAAAGTCAGCGTCTTATCCTGCAAAAATCATGGTCAATACCGATCGACAGGCGCATGTATCTCCTGCTTTTAGTGGACAAGTGATAGCGGTAAATGTGGAGCTAGGGCAACGTGTGCAAAAAGGTCAGGCATTGGCAACGCTCGTTGTTCCAGATTTGGTTGACCAACAAGCGAATTTGCAGATTGCACAAGCTGCAATGGAGTTGGCGCATCAAGATTATGAACGTGAGCGTCAATTATGGTCACAAGGCATCTCTGCCAAGCAGGATTACCAGCGTGCATACAATGCCTATAAACAGGCTCAAATACAGGTACAAGCAACCAAATCTCGTCTGTCTGCTTTAGGGGCTTCTTCTGGTAGTCAGGGACGTTATGTCATGACAGCACCGATTGCGGGAATTATTAGCAAAAAAGATTTAGTCATGGGGGAGAATGTTCAGCTTGCCAGTCAATTGTTCGTGATTGATCAGTTGGATCAATTGTGGCTTGAATTTATTGTCCCAAGTTCCGAGTTTTCATCTATTGCACCGAATCAACAGATTGAGTTTAAGTCGTTACAAACAGGTAATACTTTCAAGGCTCAGATTCAAAGTTTAAATACTGAAGCTGATGCTCAGACTGGACGTTTACAAGTGCGTGCCAAAGTATTGTCCAATGCTGCTGAATTACGTCCAAACTTAATGGTCAATGTTCAGCTTCAACAGCCGGGTTCTGCTCAAGCGTTACGTGTATTGAAAAGTGCAGTACAAAAAATAGAGGATAAAGATGTTGTATTTGTTGCCAATGAACATGACAAAAAGCTTGAATTTAAAGCACAACCTGTCGTCTTGGGGCAGGTTTCCAGCGATGGACAGTGGATTGAAATTCAGTCAGGTCTGAAGCAAGGGCAGCAATACGCGGGGCAAGGCAGTTTCTTACTCAAATCTGAACTAGAAAAGGGAGAAGCGAGCCATGACCATTAAGGATTCTCCAGATTCTCAATTAGATTTAGACAAAGATCAGGAATTGCCTCAGGCAGAGGGTTTGTTTGATCGACTCATTCAATTCTCAATCAAAAATGCGATATGGGTGATACTGTTTATCGTGGCTTGGATTGGCGTAGGTGTTTATAGCTATCAAAAATTACCGATTGATGCGGTACCCGATATTACCAATGTCCAAGTACAAGTGAACACACAGGCAGCTGGGTTTACTGCGTTGGAAGTCGAGCAACGAATCACCTATCCCATTGAAACTGCAATGGCAGGTCTACCTAAACTTGAGATGACCCGCTCAATTTCTCGTTATGGCTTATCACAAGTCACCATTATTTTTAAAGATGGCACAGACATTTATTGGGCGCGTCAACAAATTAATCAGCGTATCCAAGAAGCCCAAGCAGCACTACCTGATGATATTTCACCTACAATGTCACCCGTATCGACAGGGCTGGGAGAAATTTATCAGTGGGTGGTTAAAGCTGAACCCAATGCCAAGAAACCTGATGGTACACCTTATACCGCCATGGACTTGCGTGAAATTCAGGATTGGATTGTAAGACCGCAATTACAACGAGTACCTGGTGTTGCTGAGGTAAACTCGATTGGTGGCTTTAATAAAACTTATGTGGTCACTCCAGATCTCAATCGTTTACAACAATTGCAAATCCCTCTCAGTGATTTGCAAAATGCTTTGACTTTAAATAATGAAAACCGTGGTGCTGGTTTTATTGAAACCAATGGTCAGCAATTGACTGTACGTGTTCCGGGAATACTCAGCAGTATTGAAGATATTCAAAATGTCAGCATTGGCAATAAAAATGGTTTTCCGATCCGTGTTGCTGATGTTGCGACCGTAGCGATAGGGCATGATCTTAGAACTGGTGGTGCGACTTATAACAGTCAAGAAACTGTACTGGGTATTGCCATGATGATGATGGGAGAAAATAGCCGTACAGTTGCACGTGCTGTGGATGCCAAAGTCAAAGAAGTCCAGCAGTCTTTACCGAAAGGCATTGTCATTGAAACAGTTTATGACCGTACTGATCTGGTTGAACGAGCGATTAAAACTGTACAGAAAAACCTTGTTGAAGGGGCAATTCTGGTCATTGTTATTTTGTTCTTATTCCTAGGTAATTTCCGAGCGGCTTTAATTACTGCCTGTGTAATTCCATTGTCCATGTTATTCACTTTAGCAGGTATGGTGGAACAAAAAATCAGTGCTAACTTGATGAGTCTTGGTGCATTAGATTTCGGGATTATTGTCGATGGTGCAGTGGTGATTGTGGAAAACTGTATTCGTCGCTTAGCAGAAGCTCAACATGCTAAAGGGCGTTTATTGTCACGATCAGAGCGCTTTAAAGAAGTATTCCTTGCAGCAAAACAGGCACGTCGCCCATTGATTTTTGGTCAATTAATTATTCTAGTAGTTTACTTACCTATTTTTGCTTTGTCAGGGGTTGAAGCTAAACTCTTCCATCCAATGGCAATGACGGTTGTATTGGCTCTTCTCGGCGCGATTATCCTTTCTGTGACATTTATTCCAGCAGCGGTGGCGCTGTTTGTAAATGGTGAGGTGAAGGAGACAGAAAGTCGCTGGATGCTTTGGTTAAAGCGTAAATATGAAGCAGTGCTCAACTTAGCCTATCATTTTAAAGTATTGGTCATCACGCTTGCGCTGTGTATTTTATTTTTGACAGGTCTACTTGCAACACAGATTGGAAGTGAGTTTGCGCCAACATTGAGTGAAGGAGATTTTGCAGTACAGCAAATGCGTTCCCCAAGTACCAGCTTGGAACAATCTTTAAGAATGCAAGAAAATACGGAAAAATTGTTGCTGAAAGAGTTTCCAGAAATTAAAGCCATATTTGCCCGTACAGGTACTGCAGAAGTGGCAACAGATGTAATGCCACCGAATATTTCAGATGCAGTGATCTTGTTAAAACCGCAGAAGGAATGGAAAAACCCGAAAGAAAGCATAGATGAATTACGTCAACGCATGATTGCATTTCTGGCAACACTACCCGGTAATAACAGTGAGTTTTCACAACCGATTGAACTACGCTTTAATGAATTGATTTCAGGTGTGCGTAGTGATGTTGGGATCAAAATATTTGGCGATGACATGGATGTATTGAACCAACAGGCGAGTAAAATTGCCCAACAAGTTCAAAGTATTTCAGGCGCATCCGCAGTTAAGATCGAGCAGACATCGGGTTTACCTTTGCTCAATGTTGAAGTGAATAAAGCAGCAGCAGCGCAATACGGATTATCTGTAAGAGCTATTCAGGATTTGGTTGCAACAAGTGTAGGTGGGCAGAATGTTGGGCAGATTTTACAAGGAGATCGTCGCTTTGACTTTGTGATCCGTTTGGATGATGCGCAACGTACTCCAGAACATTTGGCTGTGCTGCCGATTCAAACACCGAATGGTGGCTTAATTCAGTTACAAGACGTCGCTAAAGTAGAAAATATTTTAGGTATCAATCAGGTCAGTCGTGAAAATGGTAAACGACGGGTTGTTGTGACCACAAACGTGGAAGGGCGTGATTTAGGTTCTTTTGTTGCAGAACTGCAATCTACTTTGGCTAAACAGGAAATGCCTGCAGGGTATTGGTTGAGTTATGGGGGGCAGTTTGAAAACCTCACTTCAGCCAAAGCGAGAATGCAATTGGTGGTTCCATTGGCATTGATTACGATCTTTATCTTGTTGATGGCTGTTTTCCATAACTTTAAAGAAAGCCTACTGGTCTTCACTGGTGTTCCATTTGCCCTATGTGGCGGTTTGATTGCATTGTGGTTGCGAGGAATACCATTATCTATGTCTGCTGGTGTTGGTTTTATCGCGCTCTCTGGTGTGGCGGTGCTGAATGGTCTGGTCATGTTGACATTCATTAAGGAATTGCGTCAGCAACTTGATGTTTATCATGCGACTTGGCAAGGTGCAATTTTACGTTTAAGACCTGTTCTGATGACAGCCTGTGTTGCCTCTTTAGGCTTTGTTCCGATGGCTTTGGCGACAGGGACAGGTGCAGAAGTACAGCGTCCATTGGCAACAGTGGTCATCGGTGGAATTATGTCATCAACCTTATTGACCTTGGTGATTTTGCCTGTGATCTATCGTTGGATGAATGAGCGTAAAGAGCGAAGTAACTAATTGCTTGTCTAAAAAACAAAGCCCTCTTTTTGAGTAAAACAAGAAGAGGGTCTCTATATTTTTAAGGTTGTATTATTTGCCAGCAGGTAATACGCCTAAGCTAATAATGGTGTAGTTTTGATTGACTGGTTTTGCGGTTGAATTGAAAGGTTCACTGACTTCAACAAGATATTGTCCAGAATATGGGAAAGTAAGTGTGGCAGAGCCATCCGTAGCGACAGGAACTTTTAACGCTTGCTTATCGGTTTGACCTTGAGCTCGAACCAGTAACTCCGCATTTTTGAGTGCTTGCCCTGATTTTTTAATCAGAATCTGTACAGGTTGTTGTGCAGTGATGTCATTGGGATGGGGTTTAAACTCAACCTGTATGACTGCATCAGTTTTGTTTTGAAAAGCAGATGATTTGTCTTTTGAAATATAGCTTTGGATTGACCATTCACGCTGAATACTGACGGATACAGGGGCTTTTTTGAAATCAGACGGGACGACATAGTCACGTTCAGAAATATTTCCTGCTTTATCTGCGGCAACATCAAAAAGCATTTTCCATTCTTTATTATGTTGTACATATTTGAGAGGAAAAGAAACTTTAGTACCCAATTGATAAGTGCCTGATTGTGGTAGAGCTAAGTCAAAAACAGTCGCAGATTTTAAAGTGCTGGTAGGTTGAACTTGTAATTGGTTTTGATCAGGTTGAATGACCGTTAAAGTTGTTTGTTTAAGTGCATGTTCAGCATTGAGCGCTTCTTCTGCATAACCAGCAATGACAGGAATTTGTGTATTTGCAGTGAGGTAACTCAAAGGAGCAACATAGGGTTCATGTGCATGGCTATAAGAACAAAACAGTAGGGCGAGCGCAAGATATTTTTTCATTGTAGACATCCTGTTAGAAGGGGTATTGTCAAATCTAAAAATGTTGTGTAGGCATTATATAGAGAAAAAGTATTATTGATAATAATTATTATTATCAATAATTGAAAAAGAAATGAATTGCGAATACATAAAATAAAGAGAGGTGCGAAATGAGTGAACAACAAGGGCATGATCATAGTCACGCCATGGTCACCGAGGGCAATGTTAAAAAACTAAGCTTTGCATTGCTATTGACTGGTACTTTTTTGATTGTTGAAGTGGTGGCTGGGTTCATTACACAGAGTTTAGCGTTATTGTCTGATGCTGCGCATATGTTTACCGATGCAGCTGCACTCGCAATTGCATTGGTCGCGATAAAAATTGGAAAATTACCTGCGGACAATAAGCGTAACTTTGGTTATCAACGTTTTGAAATTTTGGCGGCATTGTTTAATGCGCTGATGTTGTTTGTGGTGGCGATTTATATTCTTTATGAAGCCTATCAACGCTTTAGCCAACCTCCTGAAATTCAAAGTGTAGGCATGATGATTGTCGCCGTTATTGGTTTGGTGATTAATCTGATTTCGATGAAGATTTTATTTTCAAGTTCCCAAGAAAGTTTAAATATCAAGGGAGCTTATTTGGAAGTCTTGAGTGATGCGCTTGGTTCAGTTGGTGTTATCGTCGGTGGAGCAATTATTTATTTCACGGGTTGGATGTGGGTTGATACAGTCATTGCTGTGCTTATTGGGTTTTGGGTCTTGCCAAGAACATGGATTCTACTCAAACAAAGTATCAATATTCTCTTAGAGGGTGTACCTGAGGAAATTGATATTGAGAAGTTACGGAATGACCTGTTATCAATCAAAGGCGTGGAAAGTATTCACCAACTCAAAGTCTGGGCAATTACTTCCAAAAATGTTCATTTAACTGTCCATTTGTATGCACCTGAAGCAGATCGCAACCAGCTGTATCAACAAGCCATGGAAATGTTGAGTCATCAGCATGGGATCACCGAAATGACTCTACAAATCGAGGATGATGCAGATATGGTAGATTCACATACAACACAGAACCATGCTCAAGATTCACCTATAGCTCAAGAAAAAAACCATTCACATTAATGTGAATGGTTTGATTTTTAAATCTGTTAAGTAATGGCTTTAGATTTGCCATTCATGATTACAGTCGCGACACTTCCAATTTTTATTGGCTTGCATAAAAGATTGCATGGAAATTTTAAAATCAGGAAGATCACGCCAAAAAAGTACGCCAGCAATCACTGTTGCAATAAAAACCACCACCGTTGCAATCTGCAATGTCTGACCTGCACCGTTACTGAAAATCCACATCACTATACTGATGACAACCAAAAGCAATAAAATAAAGAGTAGTGGAATCAAGAATACCAAGCTTTTAGGAACAACTGGGCGAGCTGCAGGTGTGTTGCCATTTGCAACTGGGAGAATTTTCCGGCTTTGACACTTTGGACATTGGTATTGCATGGTGACTCCATATTAATCATCTTGCTATTATTCTAATCGTTCTCATTCAGAATGCAAAAAAGACTGGATGACTAAACTCATGATCTAAGATGATACTCGAAGATATTGTCCGCAATTGTTTTAGGCAGGATTCTATTTATAATTGTTGTTTTACTAGTGATTGAGTGTTTTTACAGTTCTCTAATAAGTTTTACGGTCAACTGTGAAATTACTAAAAGTGAGCTATGTATGTGCGTATCAACTCTTCACGATGTTTTTTAAAAGTTAAAGATATGTTTAAGTCGAAGTCCCATTCTATAGTTTTTTAACCAAATCCTCGGAGATATTTGTAAACTTTTCATAGGGAATAAATATTCCTTTGCTTGTCATCCGATCATGGAAATAAAAATCAATATGATGGGAAATTAAGTGGTCAAATTTGAGT